>JAUIKX010000294.1 GCA_030430515.1 Gammaproteobacteria bacterium
TGGAGCGCCCTCGTCATGTGGGTCATCGGCCTCGGTGGCGCAATCGGCATCATGTTCCTGCCGAATGTGTACGAAGCCCGCGCGCAGTTTTATGTGGATGCGGATTCACGGCTGCGGGACGTCGTCAGCAAGCTGGGTATGACACCGGGCGTCAGCTCTCGTTTGACCCTGGTCAAACAGGCCATGCTCGGACGTCCATCGCTCGAAGCCGTCGCCCGGGAAACCGGCCTGGCGGAGCCGGGTATCGGCGAGAAGGAATTCGCGGCCCTCGTTTCGGACATGATGGAAACCGTTCAGGTCGAGAATGGTCGCGGGACCGAAGAAAACCTCTTCATCATGAAGTTCCGCCATCCTGACCGCGAAAAAGCCGCGGCTGTGGTGGAAAACCTGATGAACGGTTTCCAGGAAGAACTGATCAGCAAGAAAGCGGCTGACACCAATCTGGCGGGCGAGTTTCTGGACGGACAGCTCGACCACTACCGCAATCTGCTCTCCGAAACCGAGGCAGCGCTTCAGGAGTTTAAGCGCGACAATCCGGGCTTCGTGGTCGATGATGCCGGCGGCACGTTCGAGCGTCTGCAACGAATGAGAGCGGAAGAGGCACGCCTGAAACGGCTCTTTGAAATTCAGCGCGACAAGCGGAACGAACTGCGGCGCCAGCTCAGCAAGGTCGATCCGTATGCATCTTCGGGCAACGGACAGGACGGTCAGATCAACTCGCTCATTCCGGGTGCGAGAACCCGGGCGGAGATATCCCGCCTGGAGGCACAGCGGGCGTCACTGCTGCTCAGGTTTACCGAAAGCCACCCCGATGTGTCAGGTATCAATCAGCAGCTGGCGATCTTGAGAGACAAGCTGAAAGTCGAGCTGAGGGACGAAGCGAACAACCGCACGCCGGACGGTGCCGCTCGTGCAACCAACCCGGTTTACGTACAGATTCAGCTCAACCTGAGTGCCGCTAACCTGGAGCTGGCTGAAATCGAAAGTCAGCTCAAAAACGCCCAGGCGAGCGTTGAGGAGTTGGACGAGCGTCTCAATTCAGCGCCGGAAATCGAGCGTCGCTTCATCAGCCTGACCCGTGACTACAACAAGTACCAGGGACTTTACGATGAGGTGCTTCTGCAGACGGAACGAGAACGGATCGGGCGGGTCGGTGAGGAGCAGGACGTCGTTACGTTCAACGTCATCGAGCCGCCGCACGCAGGACATGAGCCCGTCTCCCCGCCGAGGCTCGTGCTGATGCTTGGGGTTTTCGCCATGGCCCTTGGTGCGGCGATCGCTCTGGCGTTCCTTCTTGATCAGCTCAAGCCGACGTTTTCATCAGAAGCCAAACTGGCGAAACTCAACGTGCCGGTGCTCGGTAGCGTGTCCCTGTTCGTCAGCCCCGAACTGACCGCCCGTCGCCGTTCCGATCTGTTAAAGTTTCTGCTTGTCACCGGTGCTTTCGTTGCAGTCTACGGCGTACTGTTCGTCGGTATGGACTGGAGCGTGGCGCAGATCAGCAAGCTCGTCAGCTAGAGCATTCACATGGCCATATCGAAAGCCAAACTGCTTCGTAAACTTCTGGTGGTGCTCGATACAACGCTATCCGGCGCCGTCTACGCGGTCGTCTGCGGCGCGGCCTATTTCTCAGGCGTGCTGACCTCGGATCAGTGGAGCGATCATCTCATCCTGCTGCCGCTGGTCATTGCCATTGCCGGGCCCTTATCGCTGTGGTCCAAATCCACGCTCGTAGGGCAGACCGTCGGCCGGATCCTCGTCGACATGCTGCGCTTCAACGGCATTCTGTTTGCCGCTGTCGTGGCCGTGGCCTTCGTCGTCAATCTCGATGAGACCAGTCGAGGTGTCATCGTTACGTTTATCGCCCTCAATCTGCTCAGCCTGTCGCTGGTTCGTGCGTTCCTTCGTTGGTGGTACTTCTCCGTGCGCGTCGAGAAGCGAGAGAACTACACGAAGGTACTGGTAGTGGGCAGTGGCCCTCGGGCCGAGTTCTACCTTAAAAATGTCATGCCGAACTCCGAATGGGGCGTGGAAGTGATCGGCTGCCTCGATCCGGATGCGGAGAAGATCGGCGATCCGTGTGACGGTACGACGGTCATCGGTACCATTGAGGATATCGAGCAGATCGTTTCCGACCAGGTGGTGGATGAACTGGTGGTGGCGCTTCCGCGCTCCCGCCTGAACGACATCGACGCGATCGTGAATACCTGCAAGGAACAGGGGATCGAGCTGAAGGTGCTGGCCGACTTTTACGATATCGGCGCGGAGGTCAGCCTCGAGTTTCAGGACCGCGTGCCTCTGCTGAACTTCCGGCCGGTGGTTCAGGACGAGAACATGCTGCTGGTCAAACGTATCGTCGATATCGTGTTGGTGTCTGCCGTGCTGCCGGTTCTCGTACCGGTGCTCGCTGCGGTAGCCGTTGCCGTGAAGCTCAGTTCGAAAGGGCCGGTCTTTTTTCTACAGGAGCGGGTAGGGCTGCACAAACGTCGTTTCAAGATGATCAAGTTTCGCTCCATGTATGTGGATGCAGAGGAGCGCCTGAAGGAGATCGAACATCTCAACGAGGCAGAGGGTCCGATCTTCAAAATGGCCAACGACCCACGGGTCACCCCGGTCGGGCATTTTATCAGGCGCACGAGCCTCGATGAGCTGCCGCAGCTGATCAACGTGTTCAAGGGCGACATGTCGCTCGTCGGCCCTCGGCCGATGTCAGTTCGAGATGTCATGCTGTTCGACAAGGGTATTCAGCGCAAGCGCTTCAGCGTGCGGCCCGGTATCGCCTGTCTGCGCGAGATCAACGGCCGAAGCGAACTTTCTTTCGACCGCTGGCTGGAGCTCGACCTGGAATACATCGATACCTGGTCATTGGGTCTGGACATGCAGATCCTGCTGCGCACTGTGCCTGTGGTGCTGAAGGGAAGCGGTGCTTCATGACCCGGCTGATGTACGTCGTGGCAGCGAGCCATTCAGGTTCCACGCTGCTGTCCATGCTGCTCAACACACACCCGTCGGTAGCCACCGCGGGTGAGCTGAAGGCCGTCAATCTCGGCGATCCGGCACGCTATCGGTGTTCATGCCATGAATTCATCCAGGACTGTGCGTTCTGGAGAGACGTCAACGAGCGTATGCAGGCTCTGGGACACGATTTCTGTATCTGGCATGCCGGCACCCATTTCGACAGTATCGACAGTGCCTACGTTCAACGGTTGATCAGCCCCCTCGTTCGCAGAGCACCCTTAGAAGCGCTCAGACAGATTGCACTGAATCTTTCGCCCGCATGGCGCTCCGGCAGAAAACGCATCATGCAGCGTTCGGTTGATCTGGTTCGCAGCTTTGCTGAAGTCGCTGGCGTCGATGTGGTGGTCGAAAGCTCCAAGATCGGTCAGCGCCTTCTGCAGCTCAGCCGCCAGAGTGATCTCGACATTCACGTGGTGCGCATGGTGCGCGACGGACGGGCGGTCGCACTCACCTATATGCAGCCCGGCGAGTTCGCAGATGCACAGGACGAAACGTTGCGCGGTGGTGGTTCGGGCGGCTTCAGAGACAAGCGCTTGCCGATGGCGGCTGCAGCACGTGAGTGGCGGCGCAGCAACGAGGAAGCGGAGGCACTGCTGCCGCAACTCGATGTCGCGTCCCTAAGCACGGTGAGCTATGAAAGCCTGTGCACCGACCCGCTCGGCACCCTGAACGGCATCTACGCGGATGCAGGCCTGGCGCCGATTGATGATATCGGCGCCTTCAAGGAGGTGGAGCACCATGTCATCGGTAACGGCATGAGGCTCGACAAGGAAAGCCACATCACCCTCGATGAGCGGTGGCGGGAGGTGCTTGGCAGCGAAGATCTGCAGACCTTCGAGCGGGAGGCTGGGGCGCTCAACCGGCAGTACGGTTACTCATGAGCACGGACGCCGGCGGCAGCGCGCTGACAGACGACCCGACCGGCCAGAAACGGCTGACGTGGAACGTGGCCGTGTCATGGGCCACTCAACTCGTGACGATCGTCATCGGCTTCGTCATGCCGAGGCTGATCGACGAAAGCCTCGGCCAGGTATCCCTCGGCATCTGGGATTTCGGCTGGGCAATCGTCAGCTACCTCTCGCTGATCAATATCGGCCTCGGCTCCAACTCCAGCTACTACGTCGCCACCTACCGCGCGGAGAACGACGTCGACGGGTTGAATCGGGCGCTCTCCTCAGCACATTTTCTC
>JAUIKX010000295.1 GCA_030430515.1 Gammaproteobacteria bacterium
TCCGGGTCTTCGAAAAGAATCGAGTAGTAACCCGGCGCAAAGCGGGTGCCGTCCTCAGGGCCATGGATGATCCTTGCCTCTCCCTAAGCCACTACAAACTCATGGATCTGATCCACATCTTTTTTTGATCGGGCGCGGAAACAGAAGTGATGCAGACCGGCCCGATCCTGATCGAACCGCTGATCGCGCATGTGCTCCGGAGCGCCACGCACCAGAATGCCGGTACGGCTGCCGATGCAATAGACCGTTGTTTCGTTGCGCACCAATGTCTTCATTTCCAGAAAGTGACAGAGGTTCTCCCAGAACGGGATGCACCGCTCGGGATCGTTGACCGTCAATTGAATGTGGGCAATGCCGTTCACGGAGACTGTCATGTGCTTACACCTTTTTTCCGGCTGAATTCAGGGGTTTCATCAATCGTCCGAACGAAATACTCGGATCTGCTTCCAGAAAAAGCCGATCGCCACAGTCGCGACAGCGGCAAGCACCGCCCCCAGCAGCATGGAGTTGGCGGCGCCGATGGCTCCGGCCCAGAAGCCCACCCAGATGGTGCCAAGATTGTTGGCCGTGTTAGCTGCCAGAAACATCAGCGACAGCGCCCGTCCCCGCATTTGGTCGGGCGTCGTCAGCACCACCGTCGTATGCCTGACCGCCACCGTAACCGCATCGGCCGCACCGAGCAGCGCGATCATCGCAAGCCCGAACCACAGGGTGCTCGCCGCACCGAAAGCGAAAAGGAAAAGCGCATACGCCAGCGATGCATAGAGCACGAGCATGCCCTTGGCCCGATAGCCCACAAACAGCAGCGCAGCAAACGAGCCGACAACCGCGCCCACCGAATTTGCCGCTCCCAGATAACCGGACACCGCCGCGCCGCCGGCGAACAGTCCCAGGGCCAGCACCGGCAGAATGTCACGATAGAACGACACCACCGTTATGCCGATGTCGAGCAGAAACAGTCCCGGCAGAATTTTGTGACCGGCGACATACGAGAGGCCGTCTTTAGTTTGCTTCCAGGCGGACTGCTGCCGTTGCGCCTCATGCCCTTCAGCGTGCCCCGCAACACGAAGCAGACCCGCTAACAGGGCCGCGCACAGAAACAGCAGGCCGCCGGTCATGAGCACGGCCCCCAGACCTGCCGTGGCCGCCAGAGCGGCAAATATCAGCGGACCGATGATGGCGGCAACATTCTGCGACGCGGTTTCGATCGATGCGGCAGGCAGCAGCAGACGTCTGGGCACAACCATCGGCACCAGCGCGCTACGCGCAGGCGCGGCCAGCACATGGGAAATCGCCGTCAGCGCAACGCCGCCATATACAACTGCGGGAGTGAGCCCATCCAGCAGGAGCAGCCCGCCGAGCGCGAGCAACGCGAGCGCCGTCGCAGCATTGCTGAGCTGCAGAAGCCGTTTACGATCGAATCGGTCGGCGAGCGTACCCCCCCAGAGCAGTGCTGGAAACTGCACCATAAGCTGCACGACGCCGATGGCACCCACCTGCCAGGCGGAGCCGGTGTCTTCGAGCAGCCACTGAGCCGTACCCAGAATACGCAACCAGGAACCGATGCTGCTGGCCATGAGCACCATCCACAGCAGCGCATAGTCGCGAGACCGGAATACGGAGATCGCGCCGCGATGTTCTTCAGAGATTTGATCGGTTGCGTCGGCCACGGCGCACGGTAACACGACCGCTCAGCGACTCAAGCCTGGTAGTCAGAGGCCCCCTAGTTTCGCTACCGCTCAGCCACCCAGTTGATGGCATTTTTAATCAGGCGCCTGAAATGTGGATTGGCATAGGCTTCAGGATCGTCGCCACACTGCAGGTAAACGATGCGGCTTCTGCCTTCGGTTCTGCACCAGCCGATGAGATTGCTGCCCGGGGCGTGCTGCCAGCCTTCGTTGTCGAACATTTTGCCTTCCTCTACCACCTTGCGTGCTGAGTAGAAGTGCTCAGCGGTGAACTCGTAATCACTGGCCAGAAGGGGCTGCACGTCGTCCGTGAAAACCTCCGACAGATACAGCTCATCGGTGATCTGAAACTGTTCCGGGATACCCTCGGTTACCGGGTGAGACGCTACCACGCGGACGTTGTGGGTGACGTTGTGGCGGTATCCGGAATCAGCGCAGTCGATGCCCCGCAGCCGGCCAGGCATATACAGAAAGCGACCACCGAGAATGTCTGCATAACGCTCCCAGGCCGGCCAGCCCGCGATGGCGTGATGAAGGAACACGAAACCGTGCCCGGCCTCAATGAGCGCCTCGAAATTCTCACGGTAGCGGGTCGGCGGTTCAGGAAAGTCCGGCGCCCGGTCCGCATTGAAGCGGATACCCGGCATGTCGTAACAGACGAACGCATCGTAGGGCTCCGCCTCCTCAGGAGAAAAAAGCGCCTGCGCCGCCGGCTGCTCGACCAGGGTGTAGTCCACATCCTGCATCTGCTCGAAGATGTCGTAGAACGGCTGCCGTTCGTATGGGTGGCCTTTCACCACCAGAAGGATCTGCTTCATCTGATACCACCCACCAATCTCCACCGAATGGCTCTAAGATAGGCTTTTGGCACCCGCGAGCACAAACCCATGGGCATGATTGGCATCGTCGCAAACCCCGCATCCGGCAAAGACGTCCGCAGGCTGGTGGCACGCGCCTCTGTTTTCGACAACCAGGAGAAGCGCGCTATCGTCCAGCGATTTCTGATCGGCGCGGCAGCACTCGAAGAGCCGGTCATCCGCTATATGAACGACCCGCACGGCATCGTGGAAGGCGCGCTCAGGGAGCTCGACTATAGCAGCACCGAAGCGGTTCAGACCGAGGAAACCGGCACCGCCTACGACACGATTGTCGCGGCCAGACGGCTCAGGGAGGCCGGTTGTCAGGCGGTGCTGACGCTGGGTGGCGATGGCACCAACAGGGCATTCGCGCTCGGCTGGCAGGACCCGGTGCTGCTGCCCATCTCCACGGGCACCAACAATGTCTTCCCCAATTTGGGCGAAGCCACCATCGTCGGTGCCGCTGCCGGTCTGATCGCCGCGGGGCGGGTCGCTGCTGAGAATGTCAGCCATCAGCAGAAAGCCATACATGTGAGCATCGATGGCGAGCGGGACGACATCGCCCTGATCGACGCGGTGTTCAGCAGCGAGCGGTTCGTTGGCTCCAGAGCACTGCTCGACGCCGACGCGCTCAAATTTGCCCTTCTGGCCAGGGCTGAGCCAGCTGCCGTGGGGATGACCGCCATCGGCGGGCTGATAGAGCCCGTAGGCGCAAACGACGGGCACGGGCTTCTGCTGGAGATGAACTCTGCCGCTTCCCGCCGGGTCACCGCGCCCATCGCGCCGGGCTACTACCGCTCAGTGGGCATCAGCGCCGTCCGCCGCGTGGCGTATGATGAGGTGGTGACGATCGAAGGCCCGGGCGTACTGGCGTTCGACGGTGAACGCGACCGTCGCCTGAAGCCCGGCCAGCAGGCAAGGCTGCATATCGCCCAGGACGGGCCGCGGGTTGTGGATGTCGCCGAAACCCTGCGCCTGGGAGCCCTCGCCGGGGCGTTTGCAGTGTGATGTAATATTGGAACAAGTTTCATTTGGGGGGAAACAACCGTGGCGACCAGCATTGCTGATCAACAACCCATTGCGGAGGGCCTGTTCACCTGGCCGTCCAACGATCCACGCCTGCTCGGCAGCAAGTGTACCAACTGCGGGGTGGTGACCTTTCCCGCCCAGTCGAGCTGCGCTGCCTGCGCAGGCACCGAAACCGAGACGATCGAACTCGAACGGCGCGGTACCTTGTGGACCTACACCATCCAGTGCTTTCTCCCCAACCGCCCGCCGTATGAGGGCCCGGAAACACCCGAAACGTTTCGGCCTTTCGGCGTCGGCTACATCGAACTGCCCGACCAAACCCGCGTGGAAGCGCCTGGTGTCCTCCCAGGAAGGCCAACCGCAGTGGGTGGTCACCGACGGTGGTGGCGCCGTGCTGCGGGGTGCTGGCGACTGGTGGAAGGAGGCGGAGTTCTGGCGGTGCGAGTGGCATCTACGCCGCAACCTGCTCGAGTCGCTGCCCGACAGGATCCAGCGCGACGCCCAGGATCCGCTGCACGTTCTCATGGACGTGTCATTCCTCGAGGGCGCCTCGCCGGCGACCCTCAAAATCCTTGCCTTCGCCGCCGAACGGCAGGCCTTCCGAACGGGCGAGC
>JAUIKX010000296.1 GCA_030430515.1 Gammaproteobacteria bacterium
GATGAGCGTTACGCCATTCTGCAAGAGCAACCCCCGGAGGTTCTGGGGCGCATGATCATTCCGAACATGGCGCATGAGCTTGCGAACATATCCTGCCCGGTGCTTAGTTTCTGGGGTGTGGACGACGAACTGCTGCCTGCTTCGGGTGGCACCAAGATCACGCAAGCCTGCCGGCCAAGCCGCAACATCGAAGTGGCACAGTGCGGCCACTGGGTGATGGTGGAGCACACCCGTATGTTCAATGCGGCAACGCTCGACTTCCTCCTGAACGATTGAGGTCATATTGAGCGAATGATGGATCAGGAGCAGATTCAGGCGTTGGGGGTGGAGCTTTATGACCACCTCTCCAACCGCACGACCATGGCGCCGCTCACCGAGCGCTTCGCCGACATCACGGTCGAAGATGCCTACCACATCTCCCGGGCATTTCTGGATGCCAGGCTCACGCAAGGCGGCGAACGCCTGATCGGCAAAAAGATCGGCGTCACGAGTCCGGCAGTGCAGGAGATGCTGGGCGTTTATCAGCCTGATTTCGGTTTTCTCACCGATGCCATGTTGTGCCAGGGCTCGGTGGATACAGCATCTCTGATCGCGCCACGGGCAGAAGCCGAAATTGCATTTCGCATGGCGCGGCCGCTCAAGGGGCCGGGTGTGACGCCTCAGGATGTGCTCGATGCCACGGAATCGGTCATGGCCTGTTTCGAGATTGTCGATTCACGGGTTCGAGACTGGCAGATCCGCATCCAGGACACGGTGGCCGATAACGCGTCCTGCGGCGTGTTCGTCCTCGGTGAAGCGCGTTCTCCGGAAGGGCTCAACCTGGCGGAGCTCGAAGCGGTGGTGACCAAGAACGGTGAGCCGTTGAGCCGTGGGCTCGGTTCCTCGGTTCAGGGCGCGCCGGAAAATGCCGTAGCCTGGCTTGTGAATACGTTAGGCGAGTTCGGCATACCATTCGAGGCCGGGGAGATCGTGCTGTCTGGTTCGCTGGTGCCGCTGGCGCCGGCGGTGAAGGGCGACGTTTTTCACATGTCCGCCGCCGGTCTTGGCGAGGCGGAAGTTCGTTTCCAGTAGAGGAGTTCAGATGATCGGGTGTGCGATTCTCGGGTCCGGCAACATTGGTACCGACCTAATGATCAAGATCTGCGAGACCTCCAAGGTGTTGGATCTGAAGCTGGTCGTTGGCATTGAGGAAGCGTCTGAAGGGCTGGCCATGGCGCGGGAACGAGGCGTTCAGACCACCCACGAAGGGATCGATGGCGCGCGGGCGAGCAAGGTGTGGCCGGACGTTCAAATTGTTTTCGATGCCACCTCTGCAGGTGCACATGCGAGGCACAACGAGGTCTGCATGGCGGATGGCAAACAGATGGTTGACCTCACCCCGGCAGCCATCGGCCCGTACTGTGTGCCGGTGGTGAACTTTGACGAGCACCTGGCGGAAGCGAACGTCAATATGGTGACCTGCGGCGGTCAGGCGACCATTCCCATGGTGCACGCCGTGCGCCGTATTGCCGAGCGCGTGCCCTATGCCGAGATCGTCGCGTCGGTATCGTCACGCTCCGCGGGGCCGGGAACGCGGGCCAACATCGATGAATTCACCGTGACCACTGCGCGTGGTATCGAGGTGGTGGGCGGCGCGGAGAAAGGTAAGGCGATCATCGTGCTCAACCCTGCTGAACCGCCGATGATCATGCGCGATACGGTGTACACCCTGTCTATCGGTGCGGAGCCCGAGGCGATCGAGCAGTCTGTTGAAGACATGGTTCGAGAAGTTCAGGCCTACGTGCCTGGCTACCAGCTCAAGCAGAAAGTGCAGTTCGAACGGTTCGGCAGCAACGCAAAGCTGCGTATCCCGGGGCTGGGCGAATTCGAAGGCATCAAGTCCACCATCTTTCTGGAGGTCGCTGGCGCCGGTCACTACCTACCGACCTACGCAGGCAACCTCGACATCATGACCTCAGCAGCGCTCGCAACCGCCCAACGCATCGCCGAGCACAAATTCGGAGCGGCGGCATGACCGGGCGACTGACAGATCCGCAAACGGATACTCTCTACATTCAAGATGTCACGCTGCGTGATGGCATGCATGCCATCCGGCATCAATATGGCATCGAACACGTGCGCGCTATCGCCAAAGCACTGGATGAAGGCGGTGTGGATGCCATCGAGATTGCCCATGGCGATGGGCTCAATGGCGGCAGCTTCAATTACGGTTTCGGGATGCACACCGACTGGGAGTGGATCGAGGCGGTGGTTGATGCTGTTAAGCGCGCGGTCGTCACGACGCTGATTCTGCCTGGCATCGCCACCCGGGAAACGCTCAAAGAAGCCTATGCGGCTGGTGTGCGTTCGGTGCGGGTGGCCACTCATTGCACCGAAGCCGATGTATCCCGGCAGCACATCGAAATTGCCCGGGAACTGGGCATGGACACCATCGGCTTTCTGATGATGAGCCATATGATTGAGCCTGAGCAGCTCGCGGAGCAGGCACGCCTCATGGAGTCCTACGGTGCGCAGTGTGTCTATGTCACCGATTCCGGCGGCGCGCTGGATATGGACGGCTATCGCGAGCGGCTCAAGGCCTATGATCGCGTGCTTTCGCCGGATACCGAGCGGGGCGTGCATGCACACCACAACCTGTCATTGGGTGTGGCCAATTCCATGGTGGCAGTGCAGACCGGTGCGCGCCGCGTGGATGCCTCGCTCGCCGGCATGGGCGCAGGTGCGGGCAATGCGCCGCTCGAAGTCTTCATTGCCGCTGCGGACCGTCGCGGCTGGCAGCACGGTTGTGATCTCTTCAAGTTGATGGATGCGGCGGAAGAGCTCGTGCGGCCGTTGCAGGATCGGCCCGTTCGGGTTGACCGGGAAACCCTGTCGCTGGGTTATGCGGGCGTTTACTCGTCTTTCCTGCGTCACGCTGAAAAAGCGGCGGAAGACTACGGTCTCGACGTGCGAGAGATTCTCGTGGAGCTGGGTGACCGTCGCATGGTAGGCGGTCAGGAAGACATGATTGTCGACGTGGCGCTCGACCTCGTCAAAGCAAAAGAAAATCAGGAGAACAGTTAAGTGGCAGTAAAAGCGCTGGCCTATGTGCGCCTTGAAATGCGCGAGCCGGAGCAATGGCGGAAGATGGGTGAGGAAATCCTCGGCTTCCGTGCGGTTGAGAGTGACGATGGCGCTGTGCGCCTGCAGATGGACGGTGCACCGTTCCGTTACATCGTCGAGCAGGGAGAAACCGACCGATTCGTCTGTGCCGGCTGGTCGTTCGAGCCAGCAGAGCTTGTTGAGATAGCCTCCCGCCTTGATGGCGCAACGGAAGGCAGTGCACCGGAGTGTGCCGCTCGATCCGTTGATCGCTTTATTTCTGTGGTCGATCCATCCGGCAATCGGGTGGAGCTCTGCTCCGGCAGGGGTGAGCCTCAGCAGCCGTTCGAGCCGTGTGTGCCAGGGCTCGGCTATGTTGCGGACGATCTCGGGCTGGGTCATCTGGTGCTGCCGGCTCTTGAACATGAAGCGACGAGCCTTTTTTACCGGGAGGTGCTCGGTTTCGGTATGTCAGACGACCTCACACTGCCGTCGCCTGCGGAAGGGGTGCCGGAGATGCGCATTCACTTCATGCATGCGGAAAATCCTCGCCACCACAGCCTCGCGCTGTTCAACGGCCCGGCGCCGTCCGGTGTGGTGCACCTCATGACCGAGCTTGAAACCCTGGATCAGGTAGGCGCCTGTCTCGACCGCGTGCAGGCGGCGGGGCTGCCGGTCGTGACCACCCTCGGGCGCCACTTCAACGACCAGATGGTTTCGTTCTACTTCCTGATGCCCGGCGGTATTCCCATGGAAGTGGGTTACGACGGGCTGCAGCTGGACTGGACGACTTTTACGCCCACGGTAACGACGCAGGCCGATATCTGGGGCCACGAATACAACTTTCCGGAGGCCTAATGAACGAACTCGACAAAACACTGTCGGTAGAAGAGATCGCTTCCAGGGTGGAAAGCGGCATGACCCTGGGCATCGGCGGCTGGGGTGGCCGACGCAAGCCCATGGCATTTATCCGCGCGCTGCTCAACACCGATGTCAAAGACCTGACCGTTGTGGCCTACGGTGGCCCCGATGTAGGCATGCTGGCGTCAGCAGGTAAGCTGAAGAAGCT
>JAUIKX010000297.1 GCA_030430515.1 Gammaproteobacteria bacterium
CGCTGGTAAACACCACAAGGGTATTCTCGGCGATTTCGAGCTCCTCCAGCTTGGCAACAATGGCGCCGACGCTCCAGTCGAGCTCTTCGATCACATCACCGTAGCGACCGGCAATGCTTTTGCCGACGAACGCTTCGCTTCGAAAGATCGGTGTGTGCGGCATGCTGTAGGGCAGGTAGAGCAGGAACGGGTTGTCTTTGTTCTGTTCGATGAAGGCGATGGCCTCGTTGGTGTAGTTCTGCGTGAGGTGCGCCTGGTCTGCCGGACGCTGAACCTCCTCATCCTCGAAGCCGTTTTCAGTTCGGCGGCTGCGCAGCACGGGTGGAGCCCAGTACTCGGGTTTGGGGTTGAGCCACTTGTGCATGCGCGCCATCATCATCTGGCCGAGCTCTTCGGTTCTGCCTTCGCGCTGCATGGCCTGAATCTCGTCAAAATCCGGCTCGTTGGTCCAGTCCATATCGTTGGAGTAGGGCACACCGTACCAGTAGTCGAAACCGTGTCGGGTGGGCAGCCGGTCGGGCGCATCACCCAGGTGCCACTTACCCACCATGCCGGTAGCGTAGCCTGCTGCTTTCAGTCCTTCCGGCAGGGTGTGCTCTTCGTGGGGCATGCCGACGGTGTCGTTGGGAAACATGACGGCCACCTGGCGGCCGTAGAGGCCGGTGCGGTTGGGCAGACGGCCGGTGAGCAGGGCGCCGCGGCTTGGCGAGCAGACCGGGGCGGGGGCGTAGAAATCGGTCCAGCGCTGCCCCTCTTCGGCGAGACGGTCGAGGTTCGGGGTGCGGATGTAGGGGTGCCCGTAGCTCTCCAGATCGCCGTAACCCAGGTCATCGGCGAAGAGTATGACGATGTTGGGCTTGTTCGCAGCGGCCAGCGAGCCGGAGGCTAACAGCAGTATCAAGCCAATAAAATTCTGGAATTTATATTTAATATTCAATGAGCTATCTCACTTTTTTGATAGGCAGTATCACTAGTGCGCCGATCAGGCCGGCGATACCGGCCGTGTACAGGAGCAGGGTGTAGTTCTGATTGCTGGCGCTGCCGATTGCCAGCAGGAAGGCTCCGACGACCGGAGCGATGGTCTGCGGCAGTGCATTGGCCATGTTGAAAACGCCGAGGTCTTTACCCGCATCGTCCGGGTTCGGCAGCACATCGACCACCAGGGCCAGATCGACGCCGACGTAAATGCCGAATGCCAGGCCCAGCAGGGCCTCGAGCACGTAGAAATGCATGACGGTTTCGATGTGGGCGAGGGCAGCGATGCCGATAGCGAACAGCACCGTCGACCCGGCCACGAAGATTTTGCGCCGGCCGGTTCTATCGGAGATCCAGCCGGCAACCCAGCCCGACAGGATCAGCGCTACGGTATAGATGAGCACGCCGATGGTTACCACGCCGGGCGCCTCAGTCAGGGGTACATTCAGCTCGTCCTGCAGGAAAAAGAGACGAAATGTGGTGAACATGAAGGTCGCCAGGGTGACGAGAAAACGCGACAGCCAGGCCAGCAGGAAATCGGGGTGTTCGCGAGGGCTCACCCAGAACGTCTGCCCCCATTCTCTGATCGACATCGCTGGAGGCCGCTGTTTGAGTTGCTGGTCTGGCAGCACGAAAGCAAACAGCAGCATGGCGCCGATGGCAAAGATCGATGGTCCGACGAACATGATCAGCATCTGGTCTGCGAACAGTTCGGCAACGTAGGTGCCGCCCAGAATGCCGATGTTCTGGGCGATGCCCAGCAGTGCCGAAACGCTCGCGCGTTGTACTTTGGGCACCTGGTCGGAGATCGTGGCGATGAACGGTGCCAGAGTGGCGTTGGCGCCGAGCTGAGCGAGGCACCAGCCTGCCGTGAGCACGCTCACCTCCTGCGCCAGCGCCATGACCACGAATGCGGCGGTCATAACCAGCGTGCCGGCGACGATCCAGGGGCGCCGGCGCCCCCAACGTGACGTGGTGCGATCCGACAGCCGGCCGAACACCACATTGGCGATGACGGCAAAGAGTGCGCCCAGGCCGGCGACGAGCCCGAGCGCCGAGGTTTTCTCAGCGTCTGGGACGATCGACTGCACCTTCAGGCCGATGCCGATGATGGCGGGGCCCAGAAGCGCGATAAAAAATACCAGCTGAGCGACGATCAGTGCGGCGATGAAGCGGTAGCCCACCGCCTTCGTTGGCTCATCGAAGACCTGGAGGGGCTTTGTGGTGCTGGTCATGCCGATCGGCCACCCGAGTAACCGGACAGGCGCACGGGCTTTGCTGTTGCTATGCTGATCATCTGAATCCCCCCCTTCAGATCGCATGTTGCAGGTTTGCTGCGGCACATTGCAACCAGGTCGTCCCTGCCTGCATTTAACCGATTGGTTAGTGAAGAGGCTGTATCCCAGGATCGTTCGTATTTGTGTCTATTCGGCACGAAAAATGCTAGATTCCTGATATGTTCAGGCGTTTTCAGTAGAAGTTATGTCATCGGTTACGACGCTCAAACCCGGAAAAAATAACCAGTCGGCGAAGAGCGATATTCTCAAAAGCGCTCTGCTTCTTTTCGCAGAAAAAGGCTTCGAAGGGGCCCGGACGCGGGAGATCGCTGATGCTGCAGGGGTCAACCACGCGCTCATCAAGTACCACTTCGGCAACAAAGAAAAGCTCTGGCAGGCCGCTGTCAGCCTGATGTTCGATAACCTCAATCAGGCCATGGCGCCGGCTACGGACGACTTCAGAGACGGTGCCGACCCAGCCGAACGTTTCCGCCGATTTGTCGAACTGTATGTCCGCTACTGTGCTGAGCATCCGGAACATGCGCGAATCATGGTGCAGGAAAGCACGGGGGAGAATCCACGTCTCCAGTGGGCGGTGAACGAGTACCTGATGGATTCCCGCAATACCACCGATGAGATGTTTCAAAGCCTGTTCGACGCCGGTCTGCTGCCACGTATGCCGCTGATCTCCCTTCGTTACATGCTCACAGCCGCATGCCAGAACGTCTTTACCCTGGCTACGGAGATCGAGCACCTGTACGGGGTCGATTCAACGCACGAGGCCCAGATCAAGGCGCATACCGAGGCGGTGCTCAAGCTGTTTCTTCGATAATTGTCTGCTTCGCAACGCGTCAAATAAAGTTGACATAGCGTAAAAGATTCTATACTTTTCATGTGTCCAATTTGTTTGACATGTGGTGCTCTCATGACCTTCGAGGAAAAATGTACCTGGGTAAGCCTGATCGCGGTTCTGGCGGTTTACGGCGCCTACTTCTCCGCACTTCTGGTCGATCTTGGCAGTGCCCCGGCTGCAGATATCGAGTATCAGCAGGACATGTTCATCACTGTCGCTGCACTGGTTGCCATCATGGTCGCGGGGATCGTGCTCGTGACGATTGTGTCAAGAGGCGATGACAGTAGCGACGAGCGGGACAAAGCCATCGGTCGGCTGGGCGCCGTCGCTGGCGGCACGGTGATTACGGTTGGAGCCCTCTGCGCGATCGCTATGGCCATGATGCTGGTCGAGCATTTCTGGATCGCCAATGGGCTGCTGCTTGCGCTGGTGCTTTCCGAGGTTGCCAACGCCGCCACCAGGCTGGTGCTCTACAGGGGCGGGGTGGTGCCATGGTGAAACCGACTTTGGTGACCAACCGAATCAAATTGCTGCGGCGTGAGGCGGGTGACATGACGCAAGCAGAACTCGCCAGCGCGGTTGGCGTGACCCGCCAGACCATCAACGCCATCGAAGCCGGCAAATACTCACCTTCTCTGGAAGTGGCCTTTCTCATCGCGCGAAAGCTCGGTGCAGATCTGGAACGAGTTTTTCAGTATCCCGAGAGATAGCTGACGAGGCGGCTACTGTTCTCCTTTAGCGGTTCGTAAAGCCGCCGTCCTGGGAAAGCGCCCGGCTGCCGGGGAACAGCAGAATTGATTCTCTGACCTACACTTCATGGACTACGCACCAGCATTGTTCGTATCCAGATGATCAGCAGTTACTGCCGGCCGTGATTCGCTACCTCCAATATCTTTGGAATGGTGGCCTGTCCCCTGACCACGCGGAGCCAGGGGAACTGCGCGCGCGCCGCGTTCTGTCCACGACCTGCCTGCTGTTCATAC
>JAUIKX010000298.1 GCA_030430515.1 Gammaproteobacteria bacterium
ACCGACGCCGGCTTGTCTCAGGCTTGCCTAAGGCTTGACTCAAACAGGTCAGGCAATAAACACTCCGCTGACTGTTCAACGGGTAGAAAAGACATGGTCTGGACGACACTTCTCATCATGCTGGCACTGGCTCAGTTCGTATTCTTCGGCATCAAGGTCGGTCAGGCCCGCGGACGTTACGGCGTGGCGGCTCCGGCAACCAGCGGCCACCCCGACTTCGATCGCTACTATCGGGTGCATGCAAATACCCTCGAGCAGCTGGTTGTGCTGGTGCCATCAGCAATCGCCTTCGCGCATTTCGTGGGAGACATCTGGGCCGCTGCTGCGGTGGCTGTGTATCTCATCGGCCGGATCATCTACTTTCTGAGCTACATCAAAGATCCCGCATCCCGTGGTCTGGGCTTCCTGCTGACTTTCCTGCCGAGTGTGGTCATGGTCGTCGGCACCATTGTCGCGGTGGTCTTGGTCCTGTAGTGACACCCGAAAGGTGATCACCCCTACCGCTCAGCTGCAGAAGACCTTCGCGGTTACTTTCTTCCTGCTGCTGGCCATTCTGTTCGGCTTCATGATCGCCGACTTTCTGGGAGCGCTGGTGTTTGCCGCCGCCAGCGCGCTGATGTTCTACCCGCTGCAGAGGCGCATGGAGCAGCGTGCGGATCCGCGGCTGGCGGCACTGATCAACCTCACACTCCTGCTCACGGTGATCATTCTGCCGGCCGTGCTGCTCAGCGTGTTGGCCACCACACAGGCACTGGGTGTGGCCGAGCAGGCCTCAAACTGGATCAACGATCGCCTCACGCGAAGTATCACGCTGCCAGACTGGGTGCCTTACGCGGGGGAGTTCACCGACCTGCGCGACGAACTGACCAGTCGCGCCGGACAGATTGCCGGCACCGTCGGGCGCTTCATCGTCAGAACTTTATCCCAGGTCACTCAGGCGACGGGCCTGTTCCTGCTGGATCTCTTCGTGGCGGCTTATTTTTTCTACTACTGCCTGCTGAGCGCTAAAGATCTCGTGCAGTCTGTTGTGACCAGCCTGCCGCTGGAGGACAAGGGGCGCGAGGAACTGGTGCGGGTGTCGGCCGGGGTCACCGAGTCCGTGCTGCGCAGCATGCTGGTCATCGGCGTGGTGCAGGCCGTGCTGTCCGGCTTCGCATTCTGGGCCGCAGACGTCAGCGGCTACGTGTTCTGGGGGCTGATCATGGGTTTCCTGTCGGTGATTCCGTTCATCGGCCCCATTATCATCTGGCTGCCGGTTGCCATTTACATGGTGCTTTCCGGCCAGTACCTCGGTGCGGCGCTCATGGCGGTGTGGTTCTGGGTGGTCGTCGCCAGCGTCGACAATGTGCTGCGCCCCATCCTGGTGGGCGCCGACACGAAGATGCCTGAAGTGCTGGTGCTGCTCACCACGCTCGGCGGGCTGTTCTTCTTCGGTGGCATTGGCCTGCTGGTAGGGCCGCTGATCGGTGCGCTGCTAATGGCCGCCTGGGCCGTTTACCGCGAAGCGTTCGCCGATGAATTGGGGCTTGAAACCGAGCAGAAATCCGAAGAGTAAACGCCTTAAGCGACCTGCACCGGGATGGTGTTGGTCGTGCGCTCTACGCGGTTCCCCTCACCCAGGTACACGAGCTTTGGCTTGAACTGATCAGCTTCTGCTTCATTCATTGAGCCGTAAGCCGCGATGATCACCCGGTCGCCCACCTGCACTTTACGCGCCGCGGCGCCGTTCATGGAGATGGTGCCCGACTTCCGGTCTGCCAGAATCACGTAGGTGGAGAAGCGTTCACCGTTGTCGACATTGTAGATGTCGATCTTTTCGAACTCGCGCAGTCCCGCCAGTTCCACCAGGTCGGTGTCGATAGCGCATGAGCCGTCGTACCAGAGTTCCGCCTGAGTGACGGTGGCCATGTGCAGTTTGCCTTTGAGCAGGGTGATATCCATTGGGTGGTACCTCTATCTTGCGACTTGGGTCCTGAGTGATCGGGAGACTACCCCAGGCCGCGTGGAAAGTCTGCCTAAAATCGTAAATAGGAGGTCATCATCTGCGTACACCGGGCACCTCAATGATCAGCCCCCTGGCGCGCCACGCGAGATAGAGTTCGAGCGAACGATACCGCCTGGAGCCGAGCGCCAGCGGCTGGGCACGAATACCGGCATCGCAGTCCTGGAAGCGTCGATGCAGTGAGCCCATGGCCTGCCATTCCAGGCGATATCCGGGAAACGCATTGGGATGCCCCTGACTGATGCGATCGCCACGCAGCATACGCCCCCAGTGATCGTCGTGGCACTGGCTGCAGGCCAGGTTGAATTGGCCTTTACGGCGAAAGAAGTAGTCGCGGCCTTCCGTGAAATAGCGCTGCGCCGCGCCATCGATGTCGACGTCGATCGCGTGGCCCTTCGACAGATTGGCCACATAGGCACTAAGCGCCAGAAGCGCCTTCGATTCATAAGCCAGCGGTTCAGCCTGCAGATGAATTTCGCGGCACCGGTTGATCCGTCCTTCGATGTTGAGCAGCGTCTGCGCGTCCTGGTCAAACGCCGGATAGCGCGCGGCTACACCCTCAAGGTTTCCATTCGAGCCCTGGGTATGACAGTCCGCGCACTGTTGCGCGAACAGCGAGCCGCCCTCTTCGACCCAGAGCATGCCCGGATTGGCAAAATCATCATCCTGGAGCGCCTGAGTTTCGGGGGTGAGAAATTCATAGCCCGATATGACCTCGTCAGCACTCGCAAGCGACGCCCACAGGAGAAATGCGATACAAGCGGCTCTCACTGAACGGCCAACCCAACCGTGCGGCGCCAGACCTTGCCGTGCTGATCTTCCCACTCGAAGACGAACTCGCCACTGCGCTGGGCGCGAACGAGAAAGCTGAGATAAGGGTTGGCCGCCACGCCGGGAAAGAACTCAGAGGCGAACACCTGTTCGCCCAGATAACGACAGCGAAAATGCTGGATGATATTTCTCGGAATGCGCTCGCCGTACTGACCGCGCCGGTAGCCTGACTCCATGTCGTGCTGAATCATGACTTTGACTTCGAACACTTCACCAATCGCCGCCGTTTCCGGCATGGAGATCCGTATGGTTCGGTCTGTCATAGCACGCAAGCCGCGAGAGTGACCACGCTGAACGCATAACCAGACCAGAGGCTGCCATCGTTCAATTCAGCGACCGCACGAATGCGCTGCGATCCGCCCATGCGAATGCGGGTCTGAATGTGCACGGGACCTGAGTGTTTTCCGAAGTTGTACGAAGCGATTTTCGCGAGCGGATTTTCCTCCGCGAAAACAGCCACCTGCACGACCCGCTCCGTGTCATTCATGGGACTTTTCACCAGCACTTCCAGCGGCACCGAATAGCCATTCTCCGATATCGGCGGCAGTTTGACCGTCACGCGGCCATTGCTCACCGGCTTGTCGGCGCCAAAGTGCTCGGCAATCGCCAGATCCGCATCTTCAGGACTCCCCCAGACCGATATCGGTACCAGACCGGAGAGGCATGCAGCCACCGCGCCTCTGACCGCCGTTCGCCTCGAAAGCGTCGGGTGCTTTCTTTTCATCACGCCTTCTTACGCTGCAGCGAGAGAAACACCACGAGCGCCTCGATCTGTCTGGCACTGAGCACCGTTTCGCCGACATGTGATTCGGCCACCTGATGCAGATCTGTAGTGCGGTAGTACGGTGGCATGACCGTGCGAGGATTCACAACTGAAGCATCGACAATCCGCAGGCGGATCTGCGCCGGCGTCAGACGAAGACCGACGTCCGACAGATCAGGACCGACATTTCCCTGAAAAGGGACGTCCAGATTTTCGAGCGCGTGGCAGAGCACGCAATGGCCCTGCTCACGATCAACGAACACGTCGCGACCCGACTCCGCGAGCACGGCGTCTTTGGTCAACGGTGCCGGCATACCGTCGCCAACCACCAGGTACTCAACCGCACACCCCGCAATCAGCAGCGTCGCAACCAGCAGGCGCATTACCCGAACGTGCTCCGCGTGAGCACAGAAAACCAGTCGCGGGCCTGACGTGCTTCGCGCTGCCGCAGGCCGTCCGGGGCATCCAGCGGGCTGATCC
>JAUIKX010000299.1 GCA_030430515.1 Gammaproteobacteria bacterium
ATGGGGGGCACGCACTTTCTTACGCTTGACGAGTGCACGCCGGAGAGCTTCTCGAAGTCCATGGGTGGTCCGCCCGACATTGTCTTCGAATGCGTTGGCGTTGCTGGTGCCATCGAAAAGTCGTTCGAATTCGTGGCGCCGAGAGGATCGATCGTTCTTGTGGGCCTGTGTACGAATACGGTCCAGTTCAACCCATTTGTTGCCATGCACAAAGAAGTGCGCTACCTGAACTCGGCTTTTTACAGCATCGATGAGTTCCAGGCGGCGATCGATATCTTCGATGCCGGGGTGGTGGACCCGCGGTCGATGATCACCGACCGGATCGGCATGAGTGATTTCGTGGATGCGTTCGAGGGGCTCAGATCCCGCAGTGCGCAGTGCAAAATCATGGTGTCGCCGCAGTCGCAATGAGTCTGTGTTGCGCTATTCACATGGACCTGACGAATACGACGTGACGGCGGTCTCTTTTTTCGTGTGATTGTGAGCTTGTTTCGGGAAGAAGAAACGGCAGGCGTTCCTTGAGGTTGGGTTAAGCGGTTGTTGCGAAGTTAGAATATCGCTCGATGGTGCGTTCACTCTCTTGCCAGGCCGGATTCACTTTGATTGAGCTGCTGCTGGTTGCGGTTGTGCTCAGCATTCTTGTGTCGACGGTGGTGCGAGGGCTGGTCGGTACGACCCAGGACAGTCGGGCCGCTGCTGCGGCCGCTTCAGTGCAGGCGGTTCAGCGCAGTATCGATCGCCACCACGCGATCCATGGTGAATATCCGGACAATCTGGACAGCGCCTGGTTCCAGGCATTCAAATTGCCGGAGAGTCCGTACCTGCCGCCTGCCGATGATGGCGCCGTGTCTAACGTTCAGGATATCGAAAGCAAGATCTATCCAACCTGGAAGTCAGACAAACGACACAACAACCCCTTCTGGTACAACAAAGCCAACGGTTACGTCAGAAGTCGCGTGGCGTATCAGGGCAATGATGAAGAAACGCTGGCTCTGTTTAATCGTGTCAATGGCACCAATGCGACAGACTGGGACCAGCAAACGCGCTGAGTCAAAGGCCGCTGCTGAACATTCGAGCCAGCATCTGGCTGTGATAGGCAACCGCCTCGTCGTTGGCGGGGTCTACACCGGTCAGGCGGACACACTCATCGCGCGCCGCGAAAATTAATGCGGCTGCACCGGCCAGCAGATAGAACTCATGAGCGCGACGGTGTCTGTCGTCGGACAGAAAGGGTAGCCGTGCGTAGACGCGACTGAGGTGCCTGTCCACGAGCCATGCCATTCTGCCGCTCTGGTCTCTGCCCAGTTCTACCATGAAGCGAACGGTCTCCGGCCGGGAGGCGAAAAAACTCACGATTGCGTGGATGCCGATCTCGCGCTGCTCGTCGGTAGTCTTACCTGCAACCTGCTCTTCCATGGTTGCCAGCATGTCATCCACTTCACCGAATACCGCGTCCATCGCGGCCCGCCAGAGTGCCTCTTTCGACTGGAAGTGGTAAGTGATGAGCCCCTGATTAACCTGCGCCCGTTTGGCGATGTCGCGGGTCGTGGCTCCGTCGAAACCATATTCTGCGAAAGCCGCCAGAGCTGCGTTGGCAATACGGCGCGGGGTGTCTGATGTGTGCGTTTTTCCGGGGCTCATCTGTGCTATCTTATTCAAATGAATAAGAAGTCGGTAGTGATGTTTTTTCGAGCCGCGAGTTGCTTGTTTTTTGCTGTGCTGAGTGTTCCGGCAGCGTTGGCTGCGGAACCAGATAACCCACTTCAGGCGCTGGTGCGCGTGCGGGTTGCGGAGGTCCGCCAGACGGAAATGGCCAGCTTCGCCACGGCCTCTGGTGTCGTAGAGCCGTTTCGGCGCGCGACGGTCGCCGCTGAGGCCAGCGGACGCGTGGTGGAGCGCCTTGTTGAGCCTGGTCAGTCTGTGAATGCCGGTCAGAATATGATCACGCTCGATGCAGAGCTTGCTCAGATCGCCCGTCGTCAGGCGGCCGCTCGAAAAAGAACGGCGCAGGTCAACCTTTCCGAAGCGCGCAGTGAGCTGGCCCGAGGCCAGAACCTCAGGCAGCGGCAATTCATCAGTGAAGACACGCTGGAGACTCTGCGATTTGCGGTGCAGCGGGCAGAGGCGGGTTTACGGGAGGCCGAAGCGGCGCTGATGTCTGCTGAACGAACGCTTCGGGACGCAACGGTGCGCGCGCCATTCGATGGCACCGCTGAAGTCGTACATGCGCAGGTGGGTGATTTTCTGAATCCGGGTATGCCGGTAGTGAGCCTGGTCGATTTTTCCCGTGCCCGGGTGCGAGCGGGTTTGACTGCTCGGGAAGCGGCGGAGGTGGTTGCCGGGTCGGCTGCCACCGTCAGCCTGGAAGCGCTGGGTTCGGTGCGCCTTGAAGGGGCGGTGCGTAGCGTCGCTCGCATCAGCGATCCGACCAGCGGCACCTATGCAGCCGAGATCTGGATCGACAACGCCGAGAACCGGTTGCGCGAGGGCATGCTGGCGAACGTGCGGGTGGATTTTGTCACGCCGACCACGAGTGTGGCCGTGCCGAGCATCAGTGTCTTTCGTCGTGACGGCACGATGAAGGTTTTCGTCGTCGAGGACGATGTCTCGCGGTTGCGCACAATCGAAACCGGTCGATCCAGCGGTGCGCTCGTTGAAGTTCTGAGCGGCCTGAAGCTCGGCGAACGGGTGGTCGTGGATGGCCAGTTTGCCCTCCGCGATGGTGCCAAAGTAAACGTTCTGGAACGCTGAAGTGAAAAAACTGCTGCAGTTTTTCGTCGAGCGGCATCTGTTGGTGAACGTGCTGGCGGTTGCCATGGTGGTACTCGGTTACATCTCGGCAACGAGTCTGCAGCGAGAGTTCATACCGAGCGTTGATACACCGATTCTCTGGATCACTGCGAACCTGCCTGGTGCGTCGGCCAGGGATATGGAAACGAAGGTCACGATTCCCATTGAGGAGGCGTTGGAGGAAGTCGAGGGCATCGACGAGTTTACCACTGTGATCTCGGATAACACGTCGTTTACCACCGTGGAGTTGATGGACGGCTACAGCGCGGAGCAGATCGAGGCTGCGGAGCTGGACGTACGGGCGGCGCTGAACGACATCACCGATTTTCCTGCGGAGATGGACGACGAGCCGATTCTGAAGCAGTTCAATCCGGCGCGTTCCACTGTGATCGAGGTCGCCCTCACCGGCGACAAACATGTGCTTGGACAGCTGGCTGATCAGCTCGAAAGACGTATCGAGCGTTTGCCGCTTGTTTCCAGCGTCACCCGTCTGGGTGTACCTGACCCCGAAACCCGTGTGCTGGTTGATCCTCTTCTGGCCCGCGAACATCGGGTGACGCTCATCGACGTGCTCACCGCCATCCGCCAGCGCAATGTGTCCAGTACCGGTGGTATGTTGGAAAGCGCCGATGAGCGGCGTCAGGTCGTGATGTGGAGCCGCTATGAAAAGCCGGCGGACGTAGGCGATACGATCCTGAAGTTTCGTGCCGACGGCGGCTTGCTGCGGGTGAAAGATATCGCACGGATCGAGCACGGTCGGGAAGATACCGGCCTTACCGTGCACGTTGACGGCGAGGCAGGCGCCGTGCTGATGGTGCAGAAGCGTGAAACCGCCGACATCATCGACGCGGCCGATTCAGTGCGTGATCTCATGGACTCGATGGATCTTCCGCCCGCCGTCAGCGTATCGATGGTTGGCGATGAGTCGTTCAATATCCGCAACCGCCTGGAACTCATGGCGACGAACGGGCTCATTGGCTCGGTGCTGGTCGCAGCGGTACTTTTTCTGTTTGTGCGACCGCGCCCAGCCGTGTGGATTCTCGTCGGCCTGCCCATCGTCTTTCTTGGCGCGCTTGCGCTCTTCGGTGTCACCGGCATGTCTCTGAATATGATGGCACTCACCGGCTTCGTCATCGTGCTCGGTATGGTGGTCGACGATGCGGTGGTGGTCTCGGAGCGGATCGTCTTCAAGCAGGCTGAAGGCCTGTCGCCGTTCCACGCGGCGGTGAGCGGTACGGCAGAGATGGTGCCGCCGGTTACCGCGGCGG
>JAUIKX010000300.1 GCA_030430515.1 Gammaproteobacteria bacterium
CGATGAACGTCACCGTGCCGTCCTCCACATGAGGCAGAAAGGCATCCTGCTGCGCTTTGTTGAAACGATGCACCTCATCGACGAAGAGCACCGTACGCGTGCCGTTAGCGAGGCGGATGCGGGCTTGCTCTACAGCAGCCCGTACCTCTTTGACGCCGGACAGCACTGCCGACAGAGCCGTGAGCGCAAGGCCACAGTGTTCGGCAAGCAGGCGCGCCAGAGTGGTTTTTCCGGTACCTGGCGGTCCCCACAAAATCAGCGAACCGAGCTGACCGCCATTGAGGATGCCGTGCAGAGGCTTGCCTGGACCAAGCAGATGCTGCTGGCCGACGTAGTCTCCGATCGTCCGCGGTCGCATCAGATCAGGCAGCGGTCTCTGCGGTTCGTTCACCCCCGAACCACTTCCACGTTGTCCGGCAGCGTGAGTTCGAAAGGCGACTCTCCCCAGGGCTCGGTAGGCACGTCAATGAACTCCACCCGAAGCTTCTGACTGAAATGGTCGAGCACCTCGATGCGCAGGAGCTTAGCTTCGTCCACCCACAAATCGATGCGCTGGTACGGTGCGTTCTCTTCGGTGCTGGTGAGCAGAAAATGACGCACCGCACCTTCATCCGGCAGCAATTCCGCTTCGAACACACCGGTCAGGTCAATGTCTTCCTGGGCCAGCAGGCCGAGCGGCGTGGCAGCAAGGGCCGCAGTGACAGGTCGTTCGGTTACCTGTTCCAGGTCCGGATCGAAGATGCGCAGCATCGCACCATCGGAAACGATGATCTGCGGATAGGGCTCGGCGACCTGCCAACGGAAACGGGGACGATCGAGCAGAAACTGTCCTGTGCTGTATTCCACGAGCTCGCCGCGGGATCCCTGTACCGACTGCTCGAAAGACGCCTCCATCTTGCTCAGAGCGGCGAGAATCCCCGTGACTTCCTCCAGCGCCGTTTGCGCGTGGGCCGGAAGCCAGCACAGGGCACTGAGCCCCAGCAGGCAAAATCGTGTGTAACGACTAATCACGTCTGGGAACCAGCACTTCCCGGCTGCCATTCGAGTTCATGGTGCTGACCACACCGGCCATTTCCATCGCTTCGATGAGGCGGGCCGCCCGGTTGTAGCCGATTCGCAGTTTGCGTTGTACCGAGGAGATCGACGCCCGTCCTGACTCGATGACGAAATTGACCGCTTCATCATAGAGCGGGTCTTCCTGTTCCGTATCACCGCCCGCGCCTTCTTCGATCGCCACGAACGGCTCATCTTCACCGCCCGTGAGCACAGACGGGTCGTAATTCGGTTGCCCGCGCTCCTTCCAGTCCGAGGCAACTCGATGCACCTCGTCGTCCGACACGAACGCTCCGTGCACCCGCACCGGGAGAGCCGTACCCGGCGGTAGATACAGCATGTCCCCATGCCCCAGCAGCTGCTCCGCGCCACCCTGATCGAGAATGGTTCGGGAATCCACTTTCGATGACACCTGGAAAGCCATACGCGTGGGGATGTTGGCTTTGATGAGACCGGTGATTACATCCACGGAGGGCCGTTGGGTGGCAAGCACGAGATGAATGCCGGCGGCACGGGCCTTCTGAGCGATGCGAGCGATGAGTTGCTCAACCTTCTTGCCGACGATCATCATCATGTCGGCGAACTCATCGATGACGACGACAATCAACGGTAACGTCGTCAGCGGTTCTGCCAGTTCCGGATCGCTGACGAGGGGATCCATGATCGGCTCCCCCTTCTTTTCAGCATCGCGGATATGCTTGTTGTAACCCGCAAGGTTGCGAACCCCCTGCGAAGCCATGAGCTTGTATCGACGCTCCATCTCGGCCACACACCAGTTGAGTGCGTGAGCTGCCTCTTTCATATCGGTCACAACCGGAGTCAGCAGGTGCGGAATGCCTTCATACACAGACAGCTCGAGCATCTTTGGATCGACAAGAATCAGGCGGACGTCTTCGGGTGTGGCCTTGTAAAGGATGCTCAGGAGCATGGCGTTCACGCCAACCGACTTACCAGAGCCCGTGGTGCCTGCCACCAGCAGGTGCGGCATCTTCGAAATATCGGCCAGCACCGGTTCTCCGGCAATGTCCTTGCCGAGTGCCAACGTCAGCGCCGATTTCGCGTCCTGAAACGGTTCGCTCGCCAGGAGCTCCTTCAAACGAACGATTTCCCGCTCTTCGTTGGGAATCTCGATGCCGACCACCGATTTGCCGGGAATCACTTCAACGACACGAACGCTGATGACCGCCAGCGAACGGGCCAGGTCTTTCACAAGGCTGGTGATCTTCTGCACCTTCACACCGGCAGCGGGCTGTATCTCGAAACGGGTCACCACCGGCCCCGGCAGAACGGAAACCACTTCAGCATCGACATTGAAGTCTTTGAGTTTGATCTCGAGCAGCCGGGACATGGCTTCGAGGGATTCCGGGGAGTAACCGGCCGCGTCTGAGTCGAGCTTGTCGTCGAGCAGGTCCATTTCCGGCAGGCCGTCAGCCGTGCTGTGTCTGAAGAGAGATTTCTGCTGGGCCTTCTGCTTGACGGGTTTTGCCGGTTGCTGGATGAGCGGACTGACGGCTTTGGCCGCTACAGAAGACGGCTGTTTCTGCTCAACAGGCGCAATTCGCGGCTCGGGGTTCGCCGGCGGAAGACGCCGCGCCTCTTCTGCGCGCTCACGCTCGCGCGCCGCTCTGGCCAGGGCGCGTGCCTCTACTTTCACCTGCCACCAGTCTACTGCCCGGTCGTAGCCGTTCACCGCGAGCTGGCTGATCAGGTGGATCCACTGGCCCGTGCGCTCGGCGACGGTGATCCAGGAAAAACCGGCAGCAGCCTGAGCGCCGACCATGGCCATCGCCAATGCCAGCAGGGTCAGCCCCACGACACCGAGCACGGGCAGGCCGGTATCGGTAAGCCACTGACCGATCATGCCGCCGGTACCCGCGGGCAACGGCTCGCTGGCGACGAAATGCATCTGCATCAAGGCACAGCCGCCGGCAAAAAACAGCGACCAGCCCAACGTACGAGCCGCCCGCTGGTGCCACTGCGGGGGTTCGTTCCGCTGGCGAATGATGTGCCAGGCGACCAGCCCGAGCATCACCGGAAGCAGCCAGGCAACCCAGCCGAACAGGGTCAGCGCCAGGTCTGCAAACCAGGCGCCCATATTGCCGACGAGGTTCTGCGCCGCGCTCGCCTGAGCGGTGTAGCTGAAAGCACTGTCCATGGGCGAGTAGGAGCCGATGGAGAGCAACGCGAAAAGCGCGAGCACGGCCAGTAGAACGAGGGAAATTTCGCGGTAAGGCACGGTCTCGTGCATCAAGAAATGACTCCTTTCAGATCTTCCGGCAACACCACCGGAAAAAAATAAGCGCGAAGAGTCTACCGAGTGCGGCGCCCATCCACAATGTCTTTAAATTACAAGAGGTTATAACTGCTATCTTCATCTATCGATGGAAATTCATGTGGCTGCTCTTTTGCTCTATGATGCGACTCACAGATGAATGAGGGCTTAAAGCGCCGATGCGACCTGACAAAGAGAAAGTCGTCGACGAAGTATGGGACGACGCGCGAATCGACGAGTTCCTGTCCAAATCGCCGCTGGGTCCCGGAGAGGATCCCGATTACAGCGCTGTTCTGTATGCCTATCGAAGCATGCGGGCGGAGGACTTCGAGCGATTTATCTCCCGCTTCAAGGCACAGGACCGCAACGTTCACGCCGTGGGCCGAGACGGCAAGACCGTGTCTGAAGTGATTGCCGCGCATGCCGGAGCAGAACCGTTTCTCAGAGCTTTGAGCTAGAGCCGTCACCCTTTCCCTGTCCCAGCCAGGCGTCTCCCGACGGGCTTCTGGCCATTGGCGGGGAGATAGCGCCCGACTGGCTGCTCACAGCCTACCGCCATGGGATCTTCCCCTGGTTCAACAGTGACGACGAGCCGGTGATGTGGTGGTCACCGGATCCGCGGGCAGTCATCGAGCCCGGCCATATGGCGATTTCAAAATCCCTGGCAAAGACCCTTCGCAGAAACGTCTTCACCATCACGATGGATCAGGCGTTCGACGCTGTCA
>JAUIKX010000301.1 GCA_030430515.1 Gammaproteobacteria bacterium
GGTGCCATCGAGGCTGGCCTGTGCTGGCTGACGCTTACGGAAAACCCGCATGCCCGTCTACCGCCGCACCTCTGGGACAATGAGCCGGATCCGGATGCGCCGTTACCAGGGCTCACAAGGATCGGCGACCGGTTGAACCGCCGGCGTGGTGCTCGGCTGATGAGCAACTCCTATGCGTTCGGCGGCAGCAACATCTCGCTCATCCTGGGAGACACTTCGTGAACCTGCCCTGGGCCATTGAAGAGCTGCTTCCGCACGATCATCCGATGATCCTGATCGACGAGGTACACGAAGACTCAGAACACGGCTTCTACTCACTGACCCGGATCTCAGAGGACTGTCCGTTCTTTGAGGCGGGCTGTGGCGTGCCCAGCTACGTAGGCATCGAATACATCGCTCAGACAGTAGGTGCGCTGGTCGGTCTGGCTGCAAGGCGTGAGGATGAAGCCGTGCAGCCAGGTTATCTGCTCGGCGCACGCACCTACAACGCCGGCACGCCCTACTTCAAACCCGGTATGCAGCTGACGACCCGGGTGTCAGCTACGTTCGAGTCAGGCAACCTGGCAAAATATGACGGCACTATCTGTGACGAGACCGGAAAGACGCTGGTGGAAACCTCGCTTACCTTATACTCAGGTGAGATCGAGGAAGCGTAGATGGCACAGGACAGAGTACTGATCACCGGCAGCAGTCGAGGCCTCGGCAGAGCCATGGCACTCACACTGGCTGCGGATGGCTACGCCGTCACAATCAATGGTCGAACAGATTCCGATGGACTATCGCATACCTGCCAGTTGATAGAAGACGCCGGCGGAACGGTGCACAGACTCGTTGCCGACGTCACGGACAGAACCGCAACACGTGAAGCCCTGGAAGCGGACATCGATGCGCACGGCGCCTATTACGGTGTAATAGTGAATGCAGGTTTGCATCGCGACAACGCTTTTCCCGCGCTCTCCGATGAGGATTGGGATCAGGTCCTGGATGTGAACCTCAACGGTTTCTATAACGTGCTCCACCCGTGCATCATGCCCATGATCCGACTCCGCAGGGGCGGGCGTATCATCGTCATCTCTTCAGTTTCCGGCGTTATGGGAAACCGCGGTCAGGTAAACTACAGCGCAGCTAAGGCCGGACTCATTGGCGCGACCAAATCACTGGCCGTGGAACTCGCCAAGCGCCGCATCACGGTCAACTGCGTGGCCCCCGGAATCATCGAAAGCGACATGACCGAAGACATTCCAGACGCGACGGTGCGGGAGCTCGTACCCATGCGACGGCGCGGGCGGGACGTTGAAGTGGCGAGCCTGGTTTCCTACCTCATGACCGAACCGGCGGAATACATCACCCGGCAGGTGATATCCGTCAACGGCGGGATGGCCTGAGCCAGTGCCCTGCATTACCCCCAAACGCGTCGTCGTCACCGGCATGGCCGGGCTTTCACCAATCGGCTCGGACTGGCCCAGCGTTCGCGAGTGTTTGAGAAGCGGCCGAAACGGGGTCAGATACTTCGAGGACTGGAAGGCCTACGCTGGACTCGACGCCTGCCTGGGCGCTCCGGTCGCGGATTTCGAGACACCCAAGCACTATCCGCGGAAGATGCGCAGAGCCATGGGCCGTGTCTCGCTGCTGTCGGTTCGTGCTTCGGAACTTGCGCTCGAAAACGCCGGCCTCCTGGACGATCCAATTCTGAGAAGCGGCCGTGCCGGAGTAGCCTACGGTTCCTCAGTGGGTTCTCCTGAGTCGATAATGGAGTTCGGTCAGATGATGACCAGCAAGTCGACGGAATCGATTACGGCAAATTCCTACGTGAAGATGATGCCGCACACGACTACGGCGGCCGTAGGAATGTTCTTTGGTCTCACCGGCCGCGTGCTGCCCTCTTCCACTGCCTGTACATCAGGCTCGCTATCCATCGGGCTTGCGTACGAATGCATCCGCTATGGATTGCAGGACGTCATGCTCGCAGGTGGCGCGGAAGAACTGAGCGTGGCAGACGTTGCTGCGTTCGACACTCTTTATGCCACCAGCACCAAAAACGATGCGCCGGAGAGCACCCCGCGTCCCTTCGATACCGATCGCGATGGGTTGGTGGTGGGTGAAGGGGCAGGCACGATGGTCCTCGAATCACTGGAGCACGCCGAGGCCCGGGGCGCCGAGATCATTGCGGAGCTGGTCGGTTTCGGCACCAACTCCGATGGCAATCATCCGACCCAGCCAACGCGGGAGACCATGGCGGAGGCGATGCGTCTTTCGCTCGCTGATGCCGCGCTGGATGCCAGCCGGATCGGCTACGTGAACGCGCACGGGACCGCTACGGAGCTGGGCGATATCGCAGAATCTCAGGCGACTCGTGACGTATTGGGCTCCGTGCCGATCAGTTCGCTGAAAGGTTACATGGGCCATACGCTGGGCGCCTGCGGAACGCTGGAAGCCTGGATGTCGATTCTGATGCTCAAGGAAGGCTGGGCCGCGACCAACCTGAACCTGGTCAATGTCGATGAGCGCTGTGCTGACCTCGACTACATCATGAACGAACCGCGCGAGATGCGCCCTGAGTACCTGATGACGAATAACTTCGCTTTCGGTGGCGTGAACACATCGCTCATCTTCAAACTGAACCCCACTGGCGCCAGCTGACGCCACGCCAAAGGAGACTCCCGCATGACCAGATTCGTCGGCCTGTCACTCATTGCCCTGCTCAGCCTGTTGTTCGCACCCACTGCTGATGCCAGAACGCAACCGGTCTACAACATCGTCGACAAACCCGTCCGCTCGGGCAGCGGCAACCAGCTGACTCAGGAGCAGGTGGGTGAGGCGCTGGCCGCTGCGGCAAGGTACAAGCGCTGGACCGTAGAGGAAGTGGAGCCAGGCTACATGAAAGCGCAGATAGTCGTTCGCAAGCACTTTGCGGCAATCGATATCCGCTACACCGCCAGCACCTACTCGATCACCTATCGTGACTCGGAAGTTCTGAAGTACGACGGCAAAAAGATTCACCGAAACTACAACAAGTGGATCAAACTGATTGAGCAGGAAGCGGACGACAACCTGCTGCGGCTCTGACGAACGCAGCGCAGAGCCATGAAAGTTCTCGAGGCGCGCGCGAAAGCGCAACAGATTGCATTCGGCCCGATGGTGTTCCAGGCGGTTCGTGTGCTGTGGAAAACCGGCATCCTCGCCGCGATAGAGGCTGCCGGGGATGAAGGCCGCAGTGTCGCTGAACTCAGCATCGAAACCGGCATCTCAGAATACGGAGCGAGCGTGCTCTGCGACATGGCCATGAGTGCGGAAGTGATCCAGGAGAAAGGAGACAGGTTCTGCATCACCAAGCTCGGCTCCATCCTGCTGCACGATCGGCTCACACAGGTGAACGTGAATTTCGTCCACGACGTCTGTTACCAGGGAATGTTTGCCCTCGATCGGGCAATCGCAGACGGTCGTCCGGCCGGGCTTTCGATTTTTTCAGACGCTGACACCATCTACGAGTGTGTTACGGACCTGCCGGCAGCAGCCCAGCAGAGCTGGTACGAGTTCGATCACTATTACTCAGACCGCGCCTTCCAGGAAGCGGCCGACATCGTATTCCAACGCCCGGTAGGCAGCCTCCTCGATATCGGCGGAAATACAGGCAGATGGGCGCTCCGTGCACTCAAAGCAGATCCGGATGTGCAGGTCACCATCGCCGACCTTCCGGGACAGCTCGAGCGGGCGAAAGCCGCGGTCGGAGAAACATCCGATGCAGATCGCTGCGCGTACCTGGAAGTCAACCTGCTCTCACCGGCTGCTTCACTCAGAGGAGCTGGCTGTCGGCAAATCAACTCGACTTGTGATCCCAAGTTTGCGAAAATACCGGCAAATTCGACTCCAATATACCCTCCTCCAATGATTGCGATTTTTTCCGGCACTTCTTTGATTTCAAGCGCATGATCACTCACCATGGCCAAATCACTGCCTTCAAATGGTGGAACAAAAGCCCTTCCACCAGTAGCAATAACGATATTCTTGGCCGTAAAACGCTTTCCG
>JAUIKX010000302.1 GCA_030430515.1 Gammaproteobacteria bacterium
GAAGGTCTGCGCTGCTGCGCGGCCGATGCCGTCTCCAGCACCGGTAACGAGAATGACCCGGCCTTTCAGGCAATCTGCTTCGGGCTGGTAGCGCCATTGGCTTCTGGCGGTTTCTAGTTCCGGATAGTTCATGGCTTGACCGCGTGCACCAGGTAGTTTGCTTTTGTGTCTTTGTTGAGCGATGCCCGTCGGCTGAACGGGTTGTAGCCCATGCCCGAAATATCTCTTACCTGCAGCCCAGCGGCTCTGCATGCAGCGGACAGCTCGCTGGGGCGGATGAATTTCCTGTAGTCGTGGGTGCCGCGCGGTAGCGTGCCGGTGATGTACTCGGCGCCGAGAATCAGGAGCGCGTAGGCTGCGGGTGTGCGGTTGATGGTGGAGAAAAACAGATTGCCGCCAGGCTTCGTCAGAGCAGCGCACGCCGCAACCGTGGATCCGATGTCGGGTACGTGCTCGAGCATTTCCATGCAGGCCACGGCGTCGAAGGCCTCAGCGTGGGTGCGCGCGTAGTCTTCGGCGGTGCTGCGCTCGTAGGTGACTTCTGTCTGGCTCTCCAGGGCGTGCAGCTTGGCGACTTGAAGCGGCCCTTCGCCCATGTCGATGCCGCTGGCAGTAGCGCCGCGGTTCGCCAGCGCTTCGGTCAGTATACCGCCGCCACAGCCGACGTCGAGAATCTTCGCCCCGCTCAGCTCGACGCGCTGGCCGATGTAGTCAGCCCGCAACGGGTTGATGTCGTGCAGGGGTTTGAAATCCCCATCCGGGTCCCACCAGCGATGGGCCATCTTCTCGAATTTGGCGACTTCGTCGTTGTCGACGTTGTTGGCAGCAGCCTCGGTCATCTCGGTCATCCTGTTTTACAGCGCGGCGCGTACGCGCTCGGCCTGTTGCTCCACATCGCGACGTAGAGCCTGTGTGTCTATGTTTGTCAGAGCGCCTGAACGCACGACGGCGCGACCGTCTACCCAGACGTGGCTGGCACGGTAGCTTGGCGCGCCGTGGAGAAGGCTTGCGAACGGATCGAGCAAGGGAAGGGTGGCGAATCCCGTTGGTTCGAAGACCGCGAGGTCAGCGCGTTTGCCGGGCTCGATGGAGCCGAGCGATGTTTCCATGCCTATTGCTCTGGCGCCACCCAGGGTGGCCATCTCCAGCGTATCTCGTACGCACCCTGCGTCCGCACGCCCGGCATCGTGTTTGGCGAGCAGAGATGCCGTTCGGGCCTCCTGCAGTACGTCGAGCGTATTGTTGCAGGCAGCGCCGTCCGTGCCGATGGCGAGATTGACCCCGGCCTCTCGCAACGCGGTTGTCGGGCACAGGCCGCTTGCGAGCTTCAGGTTCGAATGGGGGCAGTGAATGACGTGCACGCCGTTGGTGGCTGTCAGCTCGATCTCCCGCTCTGTGAGCTGCGTCATATGCACAGCCTGAAGCTGCGGTGAGAGAAAGCCCATGTCGGCCAGGTACTCAACCCACGAGACGCCGTTCAGCGACCTGGCCTCGGCGACTTCCGCGGCGTTTTCGTGCAGGTGAATGTGTATGCCCAGATTGATCTCTTCAGAGAGCATCTGAATCTTCTCGAGCGCCTTGCGGTTCACCGTGTAGGGTGCGTGCGGGCCGAAAGCGACGATCACCTGCGGATCGTCCCGGTACCGGTCGTGCAGCTCCAGACCTTTGCTGAAGCAGTCATCGATGCTTTCAGACCACGCGTTTGCACCGTCGAAAAGCGGGAAGGCGAGCTGCACCCGCATCCCGGCGTTTCGCGCGACCTCGGCGCAAACCTCGGGGAAGAAGTACATATCGCTGAAAGTGGTCGTGCCGCTCGCGAGCATCTCCGCCACGCCCAGCGCGGTGCCGGTGCGAACGAATTCGCTGTCGACCAGTTTGCCCTCCAGCGGCCAGATGCGTTCGTTGAGCCAGCTCTGCAGCGGCAGGTCTTCACCGCAGCCGCGCAGCAGGCTCATTGCGGCATGCGTATGTGCGTTGATGAGTCCGGGTGTGAGGATGCCGTCGGTTACGACCACATGCTCCTCGGCAGCGAATTGCTGCTTAAGCGCCTGGCTCGGGCCGATGGCGACGATGATACCCTCGCTTACGGCTACTGCATGATCGGCGAGCGCGACATTCTCCGGTGCCACGGGCAGCACCCAGGGCGCTTCAATGAGCAGGTCGCAGGCTTGTTTTTCGGCGGTGTCAGGCATGTTGCGGAGTATACAGATTGTGGTGGCCGCACACTTCTCGTGGCAGTGTGTCCGCCTGCTAAAGGAGATGAAAATGCGCGCACTGGTCATCGGCGGCACCGGGCCAACCGGCCACTACATCGTCAACGGACTGCTTTCGCGTGGCTTTGAAGTGACCATTCTGCATACGGGGCGGCACGAAGTGGATGAGATCGGCCCTGAAGTCGAGCACATCCACACGAACCCCTTCGATGAGTCGGCGCTCACCAGCGCCGTAGCCGGGCGAACCTGGGATGTGACTGTTGCCACTTACGGGCGCCTGCGACGGGTGGCCGAGGTGTTCAAAGGGCGTACGGATCGTTTCATTTCCGTAGGCGGCGGCCCGGCTTATCGCGGGTATATGAATGCCGAGGCAAGCTGGCCCGCGGGGATGATCGTGCCTGCATCTGAAGACGCGCCAAAGACCCGCAGCGAAGCGGAAGACGGCAAAGGCTTTCGTGTGCTCAGAAGCGAAGAGGTGGTCTTCGAGGTGCACCCGGAAGCCACCCACTTCAGGTACCCGTACATCTACGGCAAATATCAGATCGCGCCCCGCGAGTGGCCTGTGGTGAAACGCATCCTCGATCACAGGCCGTTCATCGTGCTGCCGGATGGCGGGCAAACCCTCTGCCACTTCGGCGGTGCGGCTAACATGGCGCACGCGGTTCTGCTGGCGGTGGATCACGACCGGGTTGCGCGTGGGCAGATCTACAATTGCGGCGATGAGAAGGTGCTGACTCTGGCACAGCTCGTGGACGTCTGCGCCAGGGCGCTGGATTACGACTGGGAGGTGGTATCTATGCCGGTCGAGCTGGCCGTTTCCGCCAGGCCTCTGCTCATGCAGCCCTGGACCACTCATCGGGTGTTCGACCTCTCGAAGATCAAGAGCGAGCTGGGGTATCGGGATGTCGTCGACCCCGTTGAAGGCATCACGCAGGCGGCTCGTTGGCTGGCTGAGAACCCGCTGCCGGAGTCCGGACAGGCTGTGCTGCAGGACCCGTTCGACTACGCATCTGAAGACAAGCTGGTAGCGGCCTGGCGGACGCTTCTCGACGGGATGCCGACGGATCTGTTTCCGCGGCAGCCTGGATATGGCGGCTCCTACAGCGGCCCCGGCGGCAAGGCGCGCAGCAGCGACTGGTAGGGCCTTTGGCGGGGTCTTCCATGGTCGTCAACAAGATAGCCTGCTACATGGCCGGCGTGGTAAAATGGTGCGTTTATCACAATCGAACCGCGTATGTCCGAAATGGGGTCTGATCAGGGGCGGGAAGTACTGCCTCGCAGCATCGAAGACGAGCTCAAGCAGTCTTATCTCGACTATGCCATGAGCGTGATCGTCGGGCGCGCATTGCCCGATGTGCGCGACGGGCTCAAACCGGTGCATCGGCGTGTGCTCTTCACCATGAACGAGCTCAACAACACGCACAATCGCCCCTACATGAAATCCGCCCGGGTCGTCGGTGACGTCATGGGTAAGTATCACCCGCATGGCGATTCGGCGATCTACGACACCGTCGTACGTATGGCGCAGGACTTCTCCATGCGCTACCTGCTGGTCGACGGGCAGGGCAACTTCGGTTCCATCGACGGCGATCCGGCGGCCGCCATGCGGTACACCGAGGTGCGCATGGCCAAGCTCGCATCGGAGCTCCTGGCCGATCTCGACAAAGACACCGTGCCGATGGTGGCCAACTATGACGACACCCTCTACATGCCGGAGGTGCTGCCCACCCGTGTGCCCAATCTGCTGGTCAACGGCAGTTCCGGCATTGCGGTGGGTATGGCCACGAATATACC
>JAUIKX010000303.1 GCA_030430515.1 Gammaproteobacteria bacterium
TCTGACGCCTGCCGCCTATGCAACCTACGGTTACGATCAGTGGGCCGACGAACTCGGTATCGACGTAGACGCTTCCTACAGCGCCACCCGTGTTATGGAGACCAAGCACGGGAATATGGAGTTCAAGGAGCACAAGGCGCCGAAAAAGATGTACATGGAGTTCGAACGGGAGGGGGTGCGTGGCGCCATCATCACCCGTGAGGACCTCGATAAGGCGTATGTGCTGATGTTTCCCATGAGTATGTATCGTGAAACCAGCATTTCGGAAGCCAGCAAGCAGGCGCAGGCCGGCGGCGGGTCGGTGGTGACCAACATCACCCGCGTCGGCAACGAAACCGTCAACGGCTTCGATGCGACGAAGTACAAGGCTGACTACAAAGACAGCAACGGCAGCGGTGAAGGCTTCATCTGGGTGGCAGACGGCATTCCCGTGCGCATGGATATGACCTACAGCAATGGTCGAGATCGTGGCGAAAAAATGCTCATGTATCTCAAAGACTTACAGGTGGGATCTCAGAAGGAGTCGATTTTCGAAGTGCCGGGCGACATGAAGCCTATGAACTTCGGCAACCTACTGGGCGGCGCTCTGGGTGGTGGTAACGGCCAGCAATCCCAGCAACCAAGAGATGAAGCGCCGACGGAAGCCGAGTCTGAAGAAGCGGCAAAGGGCATCCGCAATGCCCTGAAGGGACTTCGCGACCGTTTCCGGCGCGATCAGTAACGCCGACTGGCGAACCAGTAGAAGAGCGCGCCCGAAGCGACGATCACCGCGCCCCAGAACACCTCCACGGGGCGCTCGGTGGCCAGGTGGATCATGGTCACCAGCGTGATGCCGATGAAGATGATCGGCGGCAACGGGTAGAGCGGCACGGAAAACGGGCGTTGCACACCGCTGCGGCGCAGGATGAATACCCCGACCACAGCGGCCAGGGTATTGAGCGCCAGGGTAAACCCAGCGAACAGCAGCACGGCGTCAAAAGTAGCGGTCAGCACGAGCACAAGAGAAATAGCGCACTGCACCGCGATGGCGCGAACCGGCACGCCGCCCTTGTTGACCTTGCCGAGAAAGCCCAGTGCGCTGAAATCCTCACCAACCACCTGCAGTACTCTTGGTCCGGCAAGCACCATGGCGCTGACCGTCGAAATGAGCAGAAGCGCAAGCACGATGCCCATGATATTGCCGCCCGTCTCGCCGAACGCAGCGAGGGCAGCTACGTGCCCCACCTCCACTTTCCCGGCCAGGGCGTCGATCGGCGCAACAGCGAGGAAAACGGCATTCAGCACGACGTAGAGCCCCATCACGAGCGCGGTGCCACCGGCCAGCACGAGCGGCAGTGATTTCTGGGGGCGTTCCATCTCGCTGGACAGATAGGTGGCGGCGTTCCAGCCGGTGTAGGCGTAGTTCACGTAGATGAGCGATACCGCGAAACCGGCGCTGGTCAGTTGCGCCGCATCATCTGCGCGAAACGACCAGTCCAGGGGCTGAAGCAGTTGCGCCTGCGCGAGCGCCGCAACGCAGAAAAGCACGATCAGCGCCACTTTGAGCATGGTGAATACCACCTGCATACCGCTGCTCGTGCGTCTGTTGGTGGCATGAACGATGCCGGCGGCAACGATCAGAACGCTCGCTGCGATGGTGGGGGAAACGTTCGGGAATACGGCAGACAGGTAAGCGCCGAAGGTGATGGCTGCAAGCGCAGTAGGCGCAGCAAAGCCGATGGTTGCCGAAATCCAGCCGGATACGAAGCCGGCAGCCGGGTGATAGATCTCGGTGAGGAAATTGTACTCACCGCCGCTTCGAGGCAGCGCTGCGCCCAGCTCGGCGTAACACAACGCGCCACACAGGGCGAGAACGCCGCCGAGCACCCACAACAGCATGATCAGTGCGGGCGACTGAAACTCCAGGAGCTGAAAGCCGAGGCTGGTGAACACGCCGGTGCCGATCATGTTGGCGACGACCACACTAGTGGCGGCCAGTGGGCTGAACCCCGGCGAACTCACGTCAGCGCTTGATGACCATGATCTCGTACCGGCCTTTGGGGCCGATAAACGCGGATGCAATCCATGCTGTGATGGTGACGATCAGGGAACCACCCAGTGCGCTCCAGAACCCGTCGACGCGAAAGCCGTCGAAAAAGGCCGCTGCCAGACCGAACATGCCGGCATTGAGCACCAGCAGAAAAAGTCCCAGCGTCACTACAGTGAGGGGCAGCGTCAGAACCAGAAGCACCGGTCGTACCACCGCGTTGATAATGCCCAGTACCAGAGCGGCAAACACCAGCGTCCATTCGGAGCTGATGCGCACACCGTCGAGCAGAGAATCCGCAAGCCACAGGCCGAGCGCTGTGATGACCGTGCGGATCAGTATGCCCTGCATTACAGCTTCACCATGCCGCCATCGACCATGAGCGTCTGTCCGGTGATGCTGGCGGCTTTTTCAGAAGTGAGAAACACCACGGCGTTACCGATGTCCTCCACGGTCTGCTCCCGACGCAGCGGCGTGCGGTCGAACATCTCGGGATAGTCGCCCCGAGCGATGCCCTCGAACCACTCCCGGGCATCCTGCCCTTTGAACTGCGGTATGTGTTTCACCGCGCGCTCGGCGTTGCCGAGCCAGGCGTCGGTCCAGACGATGCCCGGCGCCACCGAATTCACGCGGATGTTGTCGGGCCCATAGAGCTCCGCCAGCGTCTGCGTGTAGTTGGAAACGGCGGCTTTCATGGCGCCGTAAGCGGGCGGTACGAAAAACTTCAGCATCTCATCTGATAAAGACGCTCGCCCCGCGATCGACGACAGATGGATGATGTTGCCGCCACCCTGTTTTTTCATCTGCGGTATCAGCGCTTCGGTCATGAGTACCGAGGGCTTCAGGTTCTGGGCGTACATGGCATCCCAGAGGGCTGCAATCGGCCCGAGCGGGCCGTCTTCCGGTTTCGGTGCTTCTTTCGGTCCGGCGCCGACATTGTTGACGAGAATGTCCACGCGGCCGAACTTTTCGAGTGCCGCATCCACGCACTTGAGAATGACCGGCGCTCTGGTGATGTCCCCGGGAAAGGCCAGCACATCGCGACCGATTTCGCGTACCATCTGCGCCGTGCTCTCGGTGGTTTCTTCACCGTAAGAGTTCACCACGACATTGGCGCCTGCTTCGGCCAGTGCTTTGACGATGCCGCGGCCGATACCTCGTCCTGCGGCACTCACCAGCGCCACTTTGCCTTCAAGATCTCCGCTCATTTCAACAACTCCCATGCATTCATTGCGTCGAGGCTCGACATGCAGCCGCCGAGCAGCGTTCTGGCGAGCTTGATACCCCGTTCGTTGCCCATATCGAGCGTACCGGCAATGACCACGGCGTAGTCCAGCAGGTACAGCGCGCTGACCATGTAGCGGCGTTCGAACTGCTCGCGGCTGTAGTCAATGCCTTCAGCGGTGAGGCTCGAGTAGTAAAGATCCAGCAGCTCCTGATGGGGTACGAGATCCGGTGACACGCTCTGAGTGACGAAGTAGGCGAGATCCTGTTCCGGGGCTGAGGTGCAGACTGATTGCCAGTCGACGAAAAAGATCTCGCCGGTGTTGTCGTCGAAGAAGACGTTGTCCAGGCGAACGTCTGCGTGCACGACGGCGACCGGGGGGGTGCACATCTCCTCGAGCAGTGCCGGCGTAACTTCCGGCATGCGCTTTTCGGCGATGAGCGCGGCCTCAGGCACCAGGTCACCAAACTGCTCCATGATCACCGGCCAACCCATCTGGAAGCCCGCAACCATGCCGTCCCGCTGCGCGGGGTTGTTGTGCGAGGGCAGGTTCAGGCCCGGGTCTGGATCCCAGCCGCTGGCATGGAACTTTGCGAGCACGCGGACAATGGCGCGGGCATCGTCCGCCGAGCAGCCGGCCACCTGATCGCCGATGCGAAAGCCCCTGAGGTCTTCGAGCAGCATCGCGAAATCGTCGTTGTCGGGGTTTTTCTCCGCGAAATAGCAATCCGGGGTGC
>JAUIKX010000012.1 GCA_030430515.1 Gammaproteobacteria bacterium
GAAGGTGTCCTGCATCATCTCCGCGTGCAGCTCGTTGTCGGTCAGCGTGCGGCCCCATCCCGGTACTTCCAGGTTCACGAGGTCAGATAGAAGGGTGTCGTTGGGGTTTCTGCGCAGCTCCTCGAAGATGGCCTGAAAATAGTGCTGTGCCTGAATCTCCATGTCGGTGTAGTGCAGCACTTCCTCTTCGGTGAGACCGAAGCCGATGCCGCGGATCCAGGCGTCCGTCCAGGCTTTGATCTGCCAGACGTCATCCATATTCGCGCCCATCTGTCTGCAGATGATGAACAGCGGCAGTGGCACCGCGTACTGGCCGACCAATTCACACTCACCGTCGTCGATGAAGCCGTCCATCAGCTGGTAAGCCAGGTTTTTGACTTCATCATCCATTGCGTTGATGCGTTTCGGTCGGAAGGCCTGGTCGAAAATGGAACGCATCTGCTTGTGCTCGGGGTCGTCGCGGGCAGCGAGTGATTCCCCAGGAACCCAGCCTTTTTCCAGGAAGCGCTCGTACGCTTTACGGGCGGCGCCCGTGAGGTTCGCGTGATCGTTGCTATGGCGGAAGTTCGAGAAGTTTTCGTAGTCGAGCGCAATGCGACGCTGGTCTTCGTAGCGCGTAACGACGAACATGCCGGTGTTCGGATCCTCGAATACCGGCGCCTGCTCGCGCAGCAGCTTGTAGGTTGGGTAGGGGCATTCGAGCACTTCCGCGTCTGCCAGCGTCGCTTCATCCACCGATGCCGGGCAGACGGGGTTATCCATGCGATTGATCTCGGCCAATGGCGTGCTCCCTCAGATTGGTTGGCTGCGTCTCATCTTCCCCGAACCGTCGTGCAATTCAAGCCGGGTTCGGCGTTCGTTTTTTTCGAAGCTCAGAAGAGAGACTTCCTGCTTGTTGCAGAGGGCCGTGCCGCTAACATTTGCGACGGTTGGAGAATGATATGCAGATTCAGATAAACATCGACGACACGTTGAAACCCGCCTGGCGTGAACGCATCCAGCGTCAGCTCGATTTCAAACTCTCTTCGATCTACCAGGAGCTCGACCGCCTGGACGTGAACGTATACCGGGTTGAAGGCGCGAGCGGCGACAGCAGCCGACACTACCTCTGCCGCATCCAGGCAAGCCTGTCTAACGGCCGAGTGCTCAACGCGCACGTGCAGTCCACGTCCCCAAACATCTGCGTAGCGGATGCTTGCGCCCGTCTGCGTCGGTCGATCAACCGTGACCGGGCGCTGGGCAAGCAGCGTTCAACCCATCTCGAACAGCGTTTGCCTGGCTGATTCGGTAATCGTCATAACGGCGGGGTGCTTGAGTTTGCGCTCCGGCGAGATGGCGTAGAAAGACTCCTTCACCCCTTCTACCGCGCCAATGAGCTCGCCCTGATACATGTCGGCTACCTGGCCTGCGATGGCGGCGGAGGCGGGGTAGACGCCGTGGCCGCCCTGGCCGAAAGCTTTCAGCAGCGCGCTGTCGTCGAATTCGGCGATGATCCGGGGCTGGATGCCATGTTCTTCGAACCAGCTGTCGAGCCGGGAGCGCAAGGGGTTGCTTGGCAATGGCAGCAGGAAGGGGGCGCGGTCCAGGCTGGCGGGGAATTGCTTCTTGTACTGCCGAGCGATGCTTCGGTGGGCGAAGAGCTGCACATCGGACTGCCCGAGCTCGTGGTTGTAGGCTTTGACGCTCATGCCGGAAGGCATCGGGCGGTCTGAGATCACCAGATCGAGACGATGCACGGCCAGCTCTCCGAGCAGCAGCTCCAGGTCCGCTTCGCGGCAAACCACCTTCATCTCTTCCTCGAGCCCGTAAACCGGTTCGAGAATTTTCAGCGCTGCCAGCTTGGGGATCGCGTTGACGATGCCGACGTTGAGGGTGTTCGGCATCAGCGGCTCATCGCTGCGCACGCGCTGCGTGAGTTCGGCGCCCAGGGAGAAAATTTCGTCAGCGTACTGATTGACCAGTTGCCCGGTTTCGGAAAGCACCAACCCGCGCCCCACCCGATTGAACAGCGGCTGGCCGATGGCGCCTTCGAGCAGTTTGAGCTGGCCGGATATGGTTTGAGGCGTGAGGTGCAGGGTTTCTGCGGCACGGGCGATGCTGCCTTCTCTAGCAACGGTCCAGAAGTACAGGAGATGGGTGTAGTTGAGATGGCGCATTGGGGCTGACGGGCTTGCGGGTTGTGTTGGTAAACGGTCAGGATTGATTATATGGGCATGGATTGGCAAATCTGTTCGATCATTCGGGTGTGAAGGTAAGTTTTTATCGATGGATCGCTGGGCGCAAGTGCAGAAAATATTCGACCATCTGGCGGATAAGAGTCCGAGCCATCGGGCGGATTATCTGGATATGGTCTGTGAAGACGATCCGGCACTGCGTGAAGAGGTGGAAAGCCTGCTCCTGGCAGACGACCAGGTCCAGGGAGCGCAGAGTGCGCTCAACCTGAATCCGTTCGCGCAGGCGCCGCTGCCAGACAACATCCGTGGGTACCGGTTGGGTGACCGTCTCGGTGAAGGCGGAATGGGTGCTGTTTTCGCGGCTACCCATCCGCAGTTCGGTGAGGTAGCGATGAAGCTCTTACCGCAGTTTGCCGTCGCTGACCCGGTAGCTCTGGCGCGCTTCGAGCAGGAGGCCGCCGCACTGCAACGCCTCGAGCATCCGGCGCTTTGCGCCGTGAAGGAAACTTTCGTAACCGAAGGGTATGCCGTCCTGGTGATGAATCGTGTTCCGGGGCGCTCGCTCGGGCAGCTGCTCGACGAAGACGGCCCGTTGCCGCTTACCCGAAGCATCGATCTGCTCGAACAGCTTTGCGCTGCGCTCGTTGTTGCTCATGGGAAGAGCATTTTTCATCGGGATATCAAGCCGGGTAACATTATGGTCGATGAGCGGGATCGGTTGTGCCTCATCGATTTCGGTATCGCCAAGTTTGCCGACAACCAGCTGACGGCGACCGGAATGATACTCGGCACCCCCAGCTACATGGCCCCCGAGCAGTGGCGGGGCGACCCGCTCGATGGCCGCTCAGACCTGTGGGCGCTCGGCGTGGTCTGGTTCGAGATGCTCACCGGACGCAGGGCGTACGATGGGGGAGAGATCGCCGCGACGGGTGAGCTTGTGCTTGCCGGAGGGATCCCGGAGCTTCCACGAGCCTGCGCAGCAGGTGAACCGCTCGCAGCGGTCACACAGATTCTGGCCAGGTTGCTCGCCGCCGATCAGCAGGAACGGCTGTCGGATTGCGGCGATCTGCTGAGGCTGCTTGACGAGCTGCCGGGTCGCTAGAAGACTGCGATGAGCGTGATATCGAGGTAGCGAAGCGACTGCTCGGGGCGGAACCGCTGGCCGTCGGAGCGCACTTTCAGGTCGTACCGGTTGAACTTGTACTGCGTTCGCACGGCCAGGTTGTCGGCAACGGGCACGACCCAGCTCACGCCGAAACTGTAACCGTCGGCGTCGCCTGAGTGACGCCCTTCGAGATCGTCGAACTCCAGTGCTTCAACCTCATCCTCATCATCTTCCTCGTCGATGTTCTCGTTGAAGCGAAGGTCGCTGTCGAAACGAATATAGGCGGCCGAGAAATTCAACGTCCCACCTCGACCGAGCGGCAAGGCATATGTCAGGCCTGCATACAGTCCGTCCTCCGCGTAGGATTCCGTCTGCCTGAGGTCGCTGTCCCGAACCCGAAAATCGATTTCGGTCTTGCCATCCTTGTAGCCGGCAAACATGCTCCATCGGTCGGTGAGGCGCCAGGACAGCGCAAGGTCGATGTCACGTCTCGAGGCGGAGCCGGTTTCGTCCTCTTCGGAGATATTTTCTTCGCTGATCGTATCGGTGTAGGTCAGTGTCGCGTTCAGGCGTCCGTAGCTTGCCGATGCAAACGTGTTGAACGTATTGAAGCTGGTATCTGCATCCAGCTTTGCATCGAATGTCAGCTCGGTGATGCCGGCACCCGCACCGAAAAACCAGCGCAGCTCGGCATTTTCCGACGCGGTTGCCGGGAGCGGAAAGAAGCCGGCGCAGCCCATGAGCAGCGGTACGATTCGCGATCTCTGCATTCACAATATCCTCTCGTTGCCACAGACTGGGTGCATTGTGACTTTCGAACATCCAGATTTCACCGTCATTCGCGAGCTCGGCCGGGGCGGCAGCGCAACCGTATACCTGGCGGTGCAGCTTTCGCTCAACCGTCGGGTGGCGCTGAAAGTTCTGCATCAGGTCGGGTTGCTCCAGCAGCGCGAGGGTGAGCGCTTCCTGAGGGAGGCGCGGATCGTCGCCAGGCTCGCCCATCCGCACATCGTGCCGGTCTACGATGTGGTGCGCTGGCAGGATGATGTTTTCTTCATGACCATGGAGTACCTGCCGGGCGGCACGCTCAAAGACCGTCTGTCGACGATCTCGCTGGACGCTCTGGCGACGTGTGTGGGGCAGGTCTGTGAGGCGCTCGCGCACATGCATGCTCAGGGGTTCGTGCACCGGGATGTCAAACCTGACAACGTGCTCTTCAGAAGCGATAACCATGCGCTTCTGGGTGATTTCGGGGTGGCACGGGCAGCGGCATCGAACACGCAGATGACGGTCAAAGGCACCCTCATGGGCACGCCGGATTACATGAGCCCGGAGCAGATCCGCGGTCTGGAGGTCAGTGCCGCCAGCGATCTGTACAGCCTTGGCATCCTTCTGTTCGAAGCTCTGAGCGGCTACCGGCCATTCGAAGGTGATACGCCGGTTGCGACGAGCATGCAGCACCTCACTGCGTCGCCCAGGCCGTTGGAAGGTCGTCTGAAAGTTTTTCAGCCCTTGATCGATCAGATGCTGGAGAAGCAGCCTGACAAGAGGTTGAACGAAGCGATCGCGGTGGCGGAGGATTTTCAGGAGCGGCTCAGAAAAAGCCGCCTGGACCTGGATGCGCTGCTACCAGAGTTGAGATCCGACAAAGCGCCTCCGAAGGTCGTCGTGCCCGCCGGAAGGCAACGACGCAGGCCCGCTGCCGTCGCGGCAGGCCTCGCCGCCGTGGTGGCGATAGCCGGTTTTGGCTACTGGTGGGCGGCTGACGCGCCGGAATCACTCGTCGAGTTGGAGGCGCCACCGGAGTTGTCGGCCCGGGAGATACGGTTGAGAGACGCACAGGAGTCCTATCTGGCCGGTCGCTGGTTCGAGCCCGAGGAAAATTCGGCGGTGCGCCTGTTTAGCGAGGCGCTCGCCGACGATCCGGAGAGCCTGGTGGCGGCGGAAAGGCTCGAGCAGATTTTTGGCGCTATGCGGGCGCGCATTTTTGGTGCCGTCAGCGGGCGGCGCCTCGACGAAGCACGAAGCTTGTACGGCCAGGTGGCGGGGCGTTGGGGCGATGATCCGCGCCTCGTGCCTCTCGCCGAAGCCATTGAAAAGGCATCGATGGAACAGCGCGATGCCGAAGGCCTTCAGGTGCGCAAGGCGCGCATAGAAGAACTGCTGACACAAGCAGCGGCCGGCAGAGATCCGGTGCGGCGCTATCGAGAAGTGCTCGCTCTCGAGCCCGGCCAGCCGCTCGCGGTGGCGGGGCTTACGTCGGTTCGGGAACGGTTTGAGCTGGATATTGAGCGGTTGCTGGCGGATGCCCGAGACGAAGAGGCGGATGCGTTGCTGACCGAGTTTTCCGGTGTCTTTCCCGATGCGCCGGCAGTCGCCGACCTGCGTCGGCAGCTGGCCGATGTACGGGCCGAGCAGCAGGCGCGGAACTTGCTGGCCGCCTCGACGTCACTTGCCGTGGAAGACGCGCAGGCCTGGCTGGATGCGCCGGTGGCCGAAGCGGACGAAGGTGAGGTTCTTCTTGATCGGATACGTAAACTCAGATTGGAGCTGCCGGCCGATGATCGCCTGGCAGGTATTGAGAGCCTGCTCGCCGACCGTTTGATGCCGGTCAGCAGGCCTGTTCCGAAGGAAACGGTCGAAGCAGACGTCGAAGAAAAGAAAGAAGCTGATGATCCTTTCCGTGGATTCACCAGCTTCTGAACAGACAGGCCCTGCTCCTCAGGCCTGTTTCGGTACCGCGATGCAGACGTTGCTGTAGCCGAGCTCCGGAAGATCGATACAGGCCCGGCCAGCCTCCGGTTCGTAGGAACCACCCCTGATCTCAGTGCAGGTGCCTTCGTGGCAGTACTCCGCGCGGCTTTCGGGGGTGAGGCTGCCGCCTTCTATGCGGAAGCCGTTGGTCCAGGTGATCGTGCCGTGAATGCTCGGAATTTCCGGCATCAGCTTCTGGAGCCCGTTCAGGGTGGCGAGCGCAACGTCGCGTGAGACAACAAGCGGTGCAACGCGCGGGTCGAGGTCTACCGGCGTGACGTCGATGGCGCCCGCGGCGACGGTCAGTGAAGCCTGGGCGATGTTGAGGCCGGCTTGTGCGACTTCTCGCGTTGCGGTGATGCCGGCGATGGCTGCGTAGCGCGATGCGATCAGGCCGTTGTAGTACGCCTTCTTGCTGAGGTAGCGGGCGTAGGCTTTGGCTTTCTTGTGCCAGGGCTGACGCTTGTACCAGCGGTACCAGGAGGAGATTGAACGCTTGTAGCTGGAGATCTGGCTTCTGTAGGTGCTGATCAGCCGGTTCAGGCGATTCACTTCAGCCTTCGCGGCATCGACGTCGGCCTGGGCGTCGCTCAGCGCTTTGTGCTGCTGATCCTTCTCTGCCTGGACGATGGCGCGCTGGGTGCTGATGACACCATTTAGACGGTTCACTTCCGCTTCTGCATCCTGGGTCGCGGCTTGAATGTCTTCGTAGGCTTCCTGAACCAGGCCCGGGTTGAATTCCATGGGAAAGCCGAGATACGCATCGTTCGGCGTCACCCGGAGAATGCCCCGCTGCGAGAGCGTGTCGCTGCCTACCGAGAAGCCACCGTTGAGCTCGATGAGCTGACGGCTGCGGTCACTCGGGTCGACGATGAGGTGCAGCTGCACGTCGCGTTCGCCCTGGATCAGGGGGTGTATGGCCGTGGCATTGGCGCCGTCGCCCACTTTGCCGTGGAATTCGAAGCCTTCGTCGAAGTTGGCTTTCAGCACGCCGGTGCTGCCCACATGCCAGCCGACGCCTGAAGTTTCCCGGCCGAAGTTGAGGTCGAACAGGTACTCGCCCTGGATGTGCACGAACGAGCTGGTCAGATCCAGGCCCGCGATCTCGCTGTCCGCGCGCACTTCGTTCACCAGAACGCCGGCAACCTGATAGTTGTTGCGGTAGTCGAGCTGTATCGGCAGCGCTTCCGGTTCCCAGGGGAAGTCAGCGTTGAGCAGGCCGCTGAGAAAGACGAGCTGCTGATCTTCGGTGAGCTTCATGCCCGCGGTGGCTTCGCCGATGTGCATGTCCAGGTTTACGAAACCCTGTGCCATCGGCACCGCGAGCTTCACATCGCCGTTGCCGGCCAGCTGGTAGTGAGAGGCGAATTCGATCTCGCTGGTGAACTCGTTGACCGGGAAGCGCACCACATAGCTGCCATCCAGCGCGGCGTACGGCCCGAGGGGCAGATCGTGCCAGTCGAGCACCATATGGCCGGTGAAGTCGAGGCCAAACGCATCGATGTGATCCTCGATGCCGAACGTCGTGCGAACGTTGAAGGGAATGTAGCCGTGCTGCGAGAAGCCGAGGCCGCGAGCGGCGTTGGTGAGCGGCTCTTTGTCGCTCGCTGGCTTGGAGGTGGACTGCACGTTCAAGGTTACGGAGTCCATGGCGCCGGCGGTGAAGCCCGTATAAATGAACAGATCTGCCGGATCCATGAGAAAGACCACCTTGTTGGTGGCCTCGGCGCCGGCGTCCACCTGCACGCCGAGGTCGGTGCCGCCGAAGCCGAGCCCCAGGCCTTTGGTTTCCTCATATTCGAACACCCAGTACGGGCACTCACGAAACCCTTCGTCGGTGGCGGCTCGGCCTTCGCAGGGCCGCTCGGGATTCAGGTGCTGCATGCCGAACTCATCTCTGAGAACAGACCCCAGCTCCAGGCCCAGAAGTACCCGGCGCGAATATTCGGCGTCAGCCTGCAGCATGCCGAAACCGCTGTCGGCGTGCGCTTCGGCACCCAGCAGCAGATCCGCGGAGCCACGCAGCCGGCGAAAGCCCTCGCCGGGCTGGCTGGGGTCGGCGTACTCGACCACCAGGTCCGCGTTCGCCATGGCGTAACCGGATGCTGAGTCGCCGGAGGCGAGCAGTTCCACATCGCCGTTGATTTCGAAGCCGGAACCGTCGGCGACGAACGTGAACTGGGTGCCGGGGGCGCGTATGGCCGCGCTGGCGCCGCCGTTGGGGGAGATTTCCAGCGTGCACAGGTCTTCGCTGGCGGTGTCGCAGTCGAACCAGGTCGCCGCTTCGGACTGCGCGCTCCAGGTAGACGCTGCGGCGATGATCAGGGGGGGCAGGTATTTCGAGTTCATGGGTCACCTCTGAGTGTTTTGGCCGGAGCCCGTCGCTCCTGTTACCTAAAGCAACTTTCAGAGGTGGTTTTGCCCAAAACTATTCGAAAAAATTTTTCGACTTTGTAACCTATTGAAATTTATGGCCTTTCAGAAATTTCCCGCTGGAGCCAGGCTTTAGCAAAGCGTAGTTCCCGGTCCAGCGTGCTGGTGGATAAGCCGGTCACCTCAGCCATCTCGGCGTACGTCAGGCCGCCGAAAATGGACAGCTCCAGTATCTGCGCCTTCCTTTCGTCGGTTGCCTTCAGGCCTTCGAGCGCTCTTTCTACCGCCAGCACGTCCACGGCGTTCCAGGCGGCGCCGAGCGCCTCCTCATTGAGGGTCACCCCGGGGTCGCCGCCGCCCCGCTTCTCTGCGGTTCGGGCTTTGGCGTGGTTGACCAGGATGTTGCGCATGAGCCGGGACGCCAGGGCGAAGAAATGGGCGCGGCTCTGCCAGCTCGCGTCGATCTCGATCAGGTTGAGATAGGCCTCGTTGACGAGCGCAGTAGGCTGCAGTGTGTGGTTGTCCCGTTCGCCGAAAAAGCGCTTTCTGGCAATGCGGTGCAGCTCGGCGAACACCAGCGGCGTCAGCTTCTCGAGCGCCAGCCCATCGCCGTCGCTCATGGCCTTGAGTAGAACGGTCACTTCATTGGTGTTTTCCGCGGCCATGGTCGAGGCGGTGGTTGATCCGGGCTGCTCAGTAGAGCAGAAAACCTGCGACGACGGTAACCATCGCGTCGCGCCCACAGAAGGTGTCATAGGGAATCCACCTATTGGAAAGCGGTGCGATCAGGCCCATATGTAAAGTATGTTTATAAAAAATCTGGAGAAGACAGGGTGAAGTATCGAATATTGATCGGCCTGCTCGCCGTCTGTACCGCAGGCTCAGCATACTCCGAAGCTCTGCAGATTCTGCGCGCTGATACGCCGGTTCTGCAGTTCCGTGCGCCGAATCTGATCGATGGCAACCTCAACACCCGATGGTTCAACGACAATCGGGCGGTGAACTCCTGGTTCGAGCTGACGTTGCCGGAACCATCGCGTATCGAGGCGATTGATCTGGCCATTCTGCGGGAGGCGGACCGGCCCTTTCATCTTTTCGTCGATGGGGCGTTCGTCGGGGAATATATTCTCGAGACGCAGCCGGATGTGCGCTTTCAGCGGTTCCAGCTGCCGGCAGGCACTGAAGGACGTGTCGTTCGTGTGGAGTCTTACGCAAAAGACCATTTTACGGTCTACGAAGTGCAGCTGATCGGTGCGGAGACGCAGCCGGCGCTGAGCAGCGTTTACTGGCGCTCACAGACGCTGACTCTGGGTGCAAGCAATGCACCGGGCGAATGGCGCAGCACTCATGTGGCATGCGATCCCGGCGATCAGGTGCTGTCTGCTGCCTTCAACGTGGCGATACCGGATGCTGTGCAGGGCTCGCCGGATCTCTGGCCGCAGTCCCGTCTGCTGGAATACCGTCCGGAGGAGCTGAACGGCTTGAGTGGCTGGCGGTTTACTCTGGTAAACGACAGCGAATACAGCGTCGATGCCACGTTCCGCGCATCGTGCCAGAACCTTCAGTGAGGTGGCTGCCATGAAAAGACTGCTGATTGCGTTGTTGTCGCTCGGCATGTGGCCACTGAGTGCGTCCGCAAGCCTGCTTGATTTCAGTTTGTGGACGCCTGTCAACAACTGGCGCGAATACAATATGGCTGACGGAAAGCTCAATACCCGCTGGATCAACGATGATCAGTTGGAGACCACGTACTTCGAGATCATTCTGGGCGATACGGCAGAGATCGAGGCGCTGAATCTGGCCATTGGTCGGCAGGCGGATCGTCCGTTCGACGTTTACGTTGATGGAGAGTTCGTTGGCTCCTTTGTTTACCGGACGCAGCCTGAAGTGGCGTTGCAGGGTTTCCAGCTGCCGCCAGGTACCCGCGGGGATGTCATTCGGGTCGATTTTCAGGAGAAACCCTGGTTGGGCGTGCACGAGGTTCAGGTGCTCGGTAGCCTCGGTAGCGGTGGCGAAGCAGACCGTTTCTACACGGAGATGGGCGAATATACGTTTGCGCCGGGTGAGGGAAACACGCGGGACTTCGATTTTTGCTTTGCCGAGGGCGCACAGGATCGCATCGTATCGTGGGGCTACCAGATCCACGTGCCAGCGGAGGCGGGAACCGATCCGGATAACTGGCCGCGATTGAGGCTGATGAAGTCCGACCGCGGTAATGTTGCCGCCCGCCCGGCGTGGTCGTTCACCCTGGTCAACGATTCGGCATACCCGGTGGACGTGGACTTTTACGGCGTCTGCGAGCGCTGATACGTCAGCGCTCGCCCTCGGGCGAACCCCGACAGCGGCTGGCTGTTTACCCTGTCTGAGGGATGTTCTCCTTCGCTCTGTCAGCTAGCTTTCGGTAAACGTTTTAGGGGATGGCGGATGCGAGCCGTACCTTTTCTGTTTGTTGGATTGATGATCGGTTTCCCGCCATCGTCTCTTTCGCAGCAAAGTCCGGTGGGCGATGCTCGAACACGTTCGATGGCCCTGCAATTGAAGCTGCTCGAACGCAATGAGGTTTTGCCCTGCCGCAGTGAGGTCGAGTCGTTGCGGGATCGCATCTGCAGTGGCGGTTCGGGCCAGGCTGCGAACTTCGAAGTGCTCGAAAGCAGGGTGGCGCAATGCGCAGCGCTCGCGCGCAGTGAGCTTGATGCGATCGACGCCCCCGACCACCCGGTGCTGGCGCCACACATCGATGCAGTGGTCGCGCACCTTGATGCGATGCAAGGCGCCAGGAATGCAGCGGAGGCCTGCCTGGCGCGTGAACGCACGATCGCAGAGCAGGGTGACACCGGTGTTTCGTCAGATGATCGCGCCGCCGACTTCCTCGGTGGTGGATTGCCACGGGGGGACGACGCGAGTATCGACCGGGTGGAGGAGCACGCACAGCAATTCGAGGCGTCCCGGGCATCCAAACCGGGTGTGCAACGTTCTAACGGCAAGAGCACGCAGACCGCAAAGGAAGCAGGCCGGACGCTATCCGACTATGGAACCAGCGCAAGAGATGTGGGTCATGCGCCGGTTACCTATGACGAGACAGAGGTCGATGCAACACTGCAGAACAGCATCCAGGCGCCCAGACGAGTTTCCGACGACTTCCGTGAAGCACCGGATGGCAGCAGCCTGCGCGGCAGTTCACGCAGCAGCGGCTCCTCGAGCTCTGCGCGTAGCGCACCGCCGACGAGCGCGCCTTCAACCGGTACGCCTGCACCATCCGCCGCTCCAGCCGCCACGCCCACGCCCACACGACCAGCGGTGCCGTCGGCGCCTGTGGCGCCACCGGTAGCGACGAGTTCGCCGCAGACCACGTCCGCCGCTCAACCGGCTGCCGACGTTTCAGGTAGCTGGCATGTTCTGCGGATCGACGGTGCCGGCTATCTCAAACACAGCGACGGCAGGGGAGAGCAGCTCGATGGACATGCTGTATTCGCATTGGACATGACACCCGGAGGGCGCCTGCAGAGCGCCTTTGGTGACATTCGCGGCGTCATCGTTGCGCTCGAGCAGCAGGAAAAAGCGAGTATGACTGGCGCCTGCACAGGCAGGAGCGTCAGCCAGGTCAGCCGTCCGCACGTCTGGACCAGCGGACCCCGTGTTGCCGAGATCACCGGCGGCCTCACCTTGCAGGCTGCTCGAAAAGATCATGCCTGCGCCGACCAGCCACCGGAGCCCCTGTTCACGGAGCTCGCCGGGGCGGTGAAAACGTTGTGCTGGCAGTTCAGCGCACAGGCCATCGACGCGTCGGAGATCGATGTGCGCATGGCGGCGGCCTGCCAACCCTGAAATGCACTTCACCTATCTGTTAGCCCATCCATTAACCCGTCTATTAACCCATCTATTAACCCATCTAGGGGATGAGCGCATTCATGCGTGCGACAGAGAATGAAGCCGATACCAGAACTAAGGGAGATCGAAACACCATGAACATTCTACGGATCATGGCCCGGGTTGCGGCATTCAGCACCCTGCTTGTGGGGGCGCTCGGCCTTCAGGCGGATGTGCGGGTAGATCACGACCCCGTGGAGCGTGCGAAGAGCGGGCAGCGCATTCCGCTGGCTGCAAGCATCGGCGGCGACGATATCCGGGTTGCTCGGGCTTACTTCAAATCTGCCGCGGGCTCTCGCTTCTTCTTTGTGCCCCTGCAGGCTCAAAGAGGCAGCGATTACCTGGGCGTGTTGCCAGCGCCCAGGCTCGGCAGCGACAGCATCGACTACTTCCTGCTGGCCGCCACCACCGGTGGGCAGATCGTCAAGACCGACTCTTACGTCATCGACGTCGATGACGATGAGGACGCGCTGGCTCGATCCGAGCTGAAGCAGCCCGAAGAAATCGAGGTCGATCTCGACAAGTTTGAAAAAGCCAAAGACCTGGTCGACCGGCTGGGCGGCAGTCCCAATGCCGGTGAGCAAGTGCCGGTGGGCAGTGAAACGCCAGTAGACAGCACCAACCAGATTCCAGGGTTCGACGACTATATCGTTGCAGCCCAGCAGGATGCGCTGATGGCCACTGCTATGCCGTTGGCGAGTGCCACAGCGAAGAGTGGCGGCAGCAGCAAGACGACCTGGGCGATCATTGGCGGTGCTGCGGTGATTGGCGCGGTCGCTGCAAGTGGTGGCGGCGATGGTGGTGGCTCGTCGGGCGGTACGCCTTCCGCAGGGCCGACCGGTGTGCAGATCGGTGGTGATTTCACGCCGCCGAATGGCCCACAGAACGCGCCGATTTTCATTCAGCTCAACCCGGTTGGTGCGGTTGCGACGCCGCTACGGGTGCGCTATGAAGGCTCGGATCTGGGAACCTGGGACGGTACGACCGCAAACACCGATTTTGCGCTTCCCGCGCTCGGCGGCAGAGCCGAACTGATCCTGACAAGCGATATAACTGGCGGTAACTTCGAGATTCACTTCCGGACGGATGGCGGTCGGGTGACGGTCGGCAACTTTACGGCCAGCGAAGGCGATTTCTTCGTCGCATTGCCTCAGTAGCGATAGTAGCGATTTTATCTTTCGAAAGAAGCCCGGGCTTGTCCCGGGCTTTTTAATGGTCGATCAGCGCAGCCGCCGGAGACATCCGCGAAGCGCGCAGTGCAGGGTAGCTGGCGCTCAGGACACCCGTGAGCAGTGCGAAGGCAACGCCAACGAGCACGGCAGGAACCGACAGGTGGATGCGCCAGTCGGCGATGGTTTGCACAGCGCCGGCAACTGCAAGCCCCAGAAACGCGCCGACGAACGCACCGACTGCGCAGATGCACAGTGCATGCAGTACGTACAGCGCAAGGACCCGTTGCGGCGGCGCGCCAACCGCCATACGCAGGCCGATCTCCCGGGTCTGCTCGGCAATGGTGGCGAGTAGGTTGTTGGCGATGCCGATACCTCCTACCAGCAGTGCGAGTCCGGCGATGGCGCTCATGATCAGTGTGAACAGGCTCTGCGTTTCGTCGACCTGGGCTGCCAGAGCGCGTGGCACAACAACCGTGAAGTCCTGTTCGTCTTCGTGCGCCTCGCGGAGCGTGCGGGAGATCTCGCGAACGGCGTTCTCGAAGTTTTCTTCGGCTGCGATCTGCACGACCAGGCTGGTGATCCGCGTTCGTGGGTAGGTGCCTCGCAATGCGCTGTAAGGTACGAAGACGCTGGTATCGAAGTCGATCGCCGACAGCCCGGTGCCTTCGGTAACGAGCGCCGGATGCGCGGCCAGAGTACCCGTCAGCGTGCAGGCGCTGTCGTTGACGACCAGCGTGTCACCCGGAACGGCGTTGAGTTCTCGCGCCAGAGTCGCACCGACGACGCAGTTCAGAGCCGGTTCACGGTCGGGCCACGGCAGGCCATGCTCAAAGGTCAGGGCTTCCACGTTGAAAAACTCTGGTGAAACGGCAAAACGGGTGGCGGTGAGCCGAGCGTTGTCTGCCTGTACGGTTGCGTTGAGGGTTCGCTCGAAGTAAGCGAGCCGCATGTTCAGCGCGGTTTCTTGGAGCAACGTTGCCCCATCCCCGGCGATCAGTCCCGCTGAGCGGGCTCCTTCCTCGCGCGTAGACGCTTCTATACGAATTTTGTCCAAACCCAGCGACTCTGCACCTGCCAGTGCTTCCTCTCTTGCGCCTCCGGTTATCGAGAGCATGGCCACGAGGGAAAGCACGCCCACGCAGATGCCGATAGCCGACAACGCCGACCGGAACGGGCGGGAGCGGATGTCGGCCCAGGCGTCCTGCAGGTCGAGCATGATTTCACGCAAGTGCATCGGTCACCTTCTGCAGCCGTAGCTCGCGAAACGCAAATGCACGTGCGAAAGGGTCGTGCGTCGCCATGATGACCAACCGGCCGTGGCGCGCCTGTTCCGCCAGCAGGCTCAGGAGTGTGTTGGCATTCACGTCATCCAATGATGCCGTGGGTTCATCTGCAAAGATCACCGCAGGATCCATGACCAGAGCGCGAGCGAACGCCAGCCGTTGCAGTTCGCCGCCGGACAGGGTTGCCGGCAGGCGACCTGCAAATGCATCGAGACCCACGTAGTTCAGGAGTTCTTCGACGCGTTTCTGACCCACCTCATCATCGTCGGGTCGTGCGTAGCGCAGGGGTAGCGCGACGTTATCACGGACGCTGCGACCGCGAAGTGCGTGCGGTGTTTGAAACATGAAGCCGAACTGACGGTTGCGCATGGCCGCAAGCGCTTGGTCGTTCGTACGTCCCAGATCACAGCCGCCGACGACCACCCGGCCGGTGGTCGGGCGCTCGAGCCCCGAGAGCAGATTCAGGAGTGTGGATTTTCCCGACCCCGAAGGGCCTGTGAGCGCGATGAACTCGCCTTTGCGTGCTTCGAGGCTGACCGGTGCCAGCGCCAGGATCTTTCGCTCGCCGGCATCGAACGCCTTGCCAACCCTTCGGGCGAAAAGGTATGGCGCCTCAGTAGACGGCAACCCGGTCACCGGCTCCCAACCCTTCGAGCACTTCGACCCAGATGCCATCGCTCGTCCCGGTTCTCACCGCCTGTTCGTGCCAGCCATCATGACCGTCGTGCAAGCGGACCATGGCTTGGCCTGACTCGTACCTCAGGGCGGTCGTTGGCACGGCTCGTTCCGCTTCGTGCCGTTCGTACACGATGCCGACGTTTGCGGACATGCCGACGTGCACGCCGTCGGGTGGCTTGTTGAAACGCACTTCCACCAGAAACTGTCCGGATTCATCTGCCCCATCGGATGCCATGTTTGAAACCCTGGTGACGACGCCGGGCCAGGACCTGCCGCGAAATGCATCCAGTTCTATGTGGGCAGCGAGACCCGCCGAGAGCTTGGCGACGTCGAGTTCACGCACCATCAGGTGAACCTCCAGGTCTGACGTGTCGGGGATTTCGAGTATCGTCTGGCCCTGCCATACGGCATCGCCCACCTGTACTTTGTGGCGTTCGCCGTTCTTCGGCACCTCTCCGTACAGCAACGTACCGGCGATGGGCGAACGCACTTCGGCCTGTTCCAGTTCCGTCTGGGCCCGTTGGACCATCTGTGACGCGACGTTTGCGTCCTGGGTGACCTGCGCGAGATCGGCTTCAAGACGCTGACGGTCGAGCGTAGCGGTTCGCTCCACCCGCGCGAGCTCAGCTTGCGCTGCATCGAGTTTGAGATCGGCCTCCCGTATGCGTTTGGGCCAGGTGAAACGCTCGTATCCTTCGAGCTCTTTGCGGTTGAGTTCGAGCGTGTCGGCGGCATTCCGCCGGGTATCCTGGGCAACTTCCAGCTCCTTTCTGGAAATGTGTCCCTGATCGAAGAGCGAGGCATAATCGGCTTGTTCGACCTCGGTGATTCGCAGCGCGCGAGCGGCTTTGTCCACGGCGGCCTGCAGCCTTCGGAGTTCGATTCTGCCGCTGCCTTCGCGCACGTCCTCAACGTCGATCTCAGCGACTTCGACGCTGCGGGCCGCTGATTCGCGCTTACCCGCTGCGTCTTCTTCCGCCAGCGCCAGCGCCTTTTCGGCGCGCACGACCTGAGCCCGGGCCTCACGCTGTCGGCTGAGGGCGAGTTCCAGAGCTTCGGCGAAAGGCCGTTTGTCCAACCGTGCGACGAGTTCGCCGGCGGCGACCTGCTCACCTTCGGCAAGGAGCCAGACTATGCGGGCGCGGTTGCTTTCTATTGGAGAGCGAATGGGCGCAACGCGTGCTGGCTGCACAGTCCCCCTGCCCAGAACCTTCATCTCAAGCGTTCTGGTTTGCACGTCGGCCATGCCAGCAACGGCTCGTTGCGCGGCGCTGCCCGGCTCGCTGCCCAGCAGACCCATACCCAACCCCAGGGCGATCAGAACCACGAGGCTGATGGCGGCGCCGATCCACACATGACGACGCGAGCCGGTGGGTGCCGACTGCGCCGTTCCTGCGGCAAAGTCGATGACGTCAGCCGTGTTCGGCTTGAGTCTCTCAGTTGGCTGCGAGCCGTTCTCCGTACCCATGATTCTCCTGCTTCAGTGGAGTTGCCACCGGTTGTGTTTGGTGCCCCGGATCGTGTTCGGCGAGCGCTCGCTGCAGCCAGGGCAGCGACAATTCACCCCGGGCAAGAGCCAGCTCGATGATCGCTGACAGGTGGCCTGCTGCGGCCTGCAGCTCCCCAAGCTCTGCCTCCGCAAGCGCTGCCTCTGCATCGACCACGTCGAGGTTGGAGGCGATGCCGCGTTCGAAGCGGACCAGGGAGACCTTCTGCGCTTTTTCTGCTTCCTCCCGGCGCATGGCGGCCAGGGTCAGGCGTCGTGCCAGGGTTTCCACGTTGGCGGTTGCCTGTCGCACTTCGCGGGCAAGGCGCCGCTCGAGGGTTCTGCCGTTGCGCCTCAGCCGCTGATAGGCGATTTCCTGGGCGGCAACCGCCCGCCGTTTCGAAGCAAAGTTGAGGTCGGAGTCGAGACGTAGCGACAAGTACACATCGCTCTGATCTCGAGCGTAAGATTCGAAGCCGCTTCCGTAATCCGTGCCGAGCCAGGCAACCTCGAGCTTGAGGTCCGGCCGCATGCGTCTTTTTGATGCCTGCAGGTCGAGGAGCGCTGAGCGCTCATCGAGACGCTGGATGTGCCATTCCGCCCGTTGTGCAGGCAGGAAACCCGGGCCGGGAGTCAGAGAAAGCGCCGGCAGGTTCTCCGGGGGGGTGATACTGCCGGGTTGCAGCCTTGCGAGCTCTGCGTACTCCTCCCGTTTGAGCTCCGAGGAGTAACGGGCGAGTTCGTAGGCCTGCTCGCGGTCGAGGCGGCTGAGCTCGGCCCGATGCACATCGACTTTCGAAATCAGTCCCACCCTCTGTCGAGCTGTGGCGGCCTGGGTGTGTTTTGCGGCACGGGACAGGGCGTATTCGGCCTGCTGCTCGAGCTCGATGGCCAGTACCAGGCCGATGTGATTTTTCACCGCATCGGCAATTAGATGCTGTAGACGCCGATCGTAGTCCAGCTCTCGGCGACGCTGCTGCAGCTCGGCTTTGGTCAGGGGAAGCTCGTTGATATCCCGGCCGAACCGCTGAAACAGCGGGATGCCCAGGCGGGCGAAGCTCCGGGCGCTGGCGCCATTGCCAAAACCGTCGGTCGCATAACCGGCGCTGAGATCGATGCCGAGCCGGGTGTGGCGGGAGAACTCGAGTCCGGTTCGCGGCCGGGTGCTGGAATCGACAGCCAGGTTGGCGATGGGGCGGACGACGGTGCGGAACCGCTGCTGTTCGTTCTGCAGGGAGAGCTGCGATAACGTCAGATCCTCCCGCATGGCGAGGGTTTCGTCGCTCGCTGCGAGCACCCGCTGGACATAGTCCAGCAGTTCTCCGTCGTGCAGGCTGAACGTTGGCTGGGGTGGTGGCGCGGCAAAGACCGGCGCAGCCAGCAGCACGCCGAAAATCGCCGTGCGGCAGCACCTGACAGCCCGTTGCAGTTTACGTTTCTCGCTCAAGCCCTTCATCAGGTCCAGTCTGAGGCGGCGGGGGATGGGCCTCATCCCCCATATGGGCTATTCGACCGCAGCGACCCGATCGCGCTCCTCGAGGCCCGCCAGCGGACGCTCGTCGTCCAGCAGTTGCGGGTCCATCAGGCTTGCTAGGATGGTGTTCCAGTGGCGGTAGATCAGCATGTGCGTTTCGCCGGGCACCAGAATCTCCCGGCATTCCGGAAGGCGCCTGGCAAGACGTTGTACGGAGCCGATGGGGGAGGTGATATCCAGGGTGCCGTGCCAGCATTGCACCGGTACGGTCACGTCTTCTACCCGAAACTCCCACGGCGCGGCCAGGAGCATCAGATCGCGCACCATGGGGGCACCGCCACGCTGCAGATTTTCCTGCAGCGCCGTCACCGCCATCTCGTAGAAGGCCGGATCCTGGTACATCTTCTGATCTACGGAGGGGAGTTTGCCGATGCGTCTGTCGAGGTAATGGTTGGGCACGTCCCTGATCACCAGCTGCAGAAGTTTCCGCGCCACGCGTTGCGGTGCTCGGCGGGCAATGGTGACGACCCGCCGCATGTCCTCTTCCAGAGCCGACAGGTCCTCATCGGCATCGAGCTCCGCCATGGTGCTGACCAGCGCCATGCGTTCGAACCGTTCCGGGTGCAGGGCGGCGGCCGCCAGGGCGTAAATGCCGCCCATGGAGTTGCCCATGAGCAGCACGCGCTTCAGCGCCAGCTCGTCCAGCAGCGCTGCGACGGCGTCACCCCAGTAGCGCATGCTGAAGTCATCGCACCAGTCGGACAGGCCGATGCCGGGTCGATCCGGCATGATCAGCCGAATACCCTGTTCGTAGCAGCGGTCTTCCGGAACCGGGAGCTGCAACCTCGAGCCGGTGACGTTGTGGATGAACAGCAGCGGGCGACCGTCCTGCGGTCCGTACTCGGCGAAGCCAAGCCGGTTGCCACAGGCCAGAGTCAATGTCTGATTGCAGCGAGGTGTGTCGAGGTCCCGGTGAAAGAAACGGGCGGCGCGGGATTGCACCAGGCGATTGAGCAGTTCGGGCCCGCAGTAGGCTTTCTGCACCAATTCAGCGCGGCTGTGCACGTCGGTCTTGGCGAAGATCTGTTTCACCTGCGAGCGAACGGTGTGCTCCGTGACGCCACGCTGCTCCGCGAGTTCCGCGTAGCTGTTGTCGGCAAGCAGGCCGTCGATCAGCTGCGCCTCCGCATCCGTCAGTCCGTAAGTTTCCGCAAGGGCGTTGCTGCAATGGACGATGCGTGTATCGGCATCAAACCAGGCGAGCATGCAGAGTTTGGGGCTCGCGGTTCGCGACAGCGGCAGAACGAACGCTTCGAGTGACGATTGATGATCGGTTGAACGCGCTTCGATGGGCAGCGGCTCGCCACTGCTCACGCCGTTGAGCACGCGCTCCACTGAGGCTTTTGCCGCTTCGTCGAATAGCGCCTGGCCGTCTTTGAACGTGACGTGGGCGTTTCTGTGCATGATCGTCGAGTAGCGGTCGCTGACGTATACAAGCCGGTAGTTCTCGTCGATGACCAGCAGAGGAAAGGTCAGCGTAGCGAGTACCGGTTCCACCGTGTGAAGCGCATTGAACTGCTCACCGATATGCTGGTTGAGAACCAACGCCTGAGTGAGGTGCTCGGCCAGGCGGTTGGACAGCGCTGCTTCTTCGTTGTGCAGGTTCTTCCAGCGCCTCAGTGTGTGCTGCGACGCAAACGCGCCAACCATTGCTTCCAGCAGCGATGGCCATTCCTCGGGATGCTGACCGGTTTCGTAGATCAGGTCGATCAGGCGCCACGCTGGAGACGGTTCGGCCTCGAGCCCTTCGGCGATCGGACTCACGTTTGCGCACCCACGTCTTCATCCCCAGCGGTGAACAGCAGCCGCGGGTCGTCCAGCAGTACCCGAAGCAGTGCTGCCTGGGAGCGCGCACCGGTCTTTTTGAGCACGCTCTTGAGCTGGGCTCGCAGGGTATGGCGGCTGACATGGAATCGACCGGCAAGCGATTCCAGCGTGCCGCCCTGGGCTAAGCCGATTGCGAGCCTCGATTCCTTGGGCGTGAGGCCATACTGCTGTTTGAGCAGGTCGGCGCGTAGTGCCGGCAGCTCACCCGTGGCGCTGATGAACACCACGATGAACTCGCGCGCGTCGCCGTCAATGTAGTTCTGAGTGCATCGGTCGAGGCGATAGCAGAGTGCCGATAGAGGGTGATCATGGTTGCCGAGCACGACGTGGCGACCGTGGCGGGTGGTCTGCCGCTCCACATCCTCGATGGCCGCCTGCATGGCGCTGGCCTGCTGCGGATCGTTCACAATGAGCCGTTCCCTTTTGATTGAGAACGCCGCGCTCGTGCTGGCGATCTCGCCAGCCATGGAGTTCGCGTAGGCCACATGGTGTGCAGGGCCGTGGAGCATGATGAGTCCGACACTCATGCCGTCAGCCAGCATGGCGGCGATATGTTCGACGTATTCGTGCTCTTCGGCCAGGTAGTTCTGGAGCTTGATCACCCGTTCCACATGCGGCAGAAGTCGGTCGATCGCATCCGTGTTGCACGATTTGTCATGGCTACGAATGCTGATGGTTGCCGAGTGCTCTTCACCCACGCTGAAAGTCTTCTGGGTAAACTCGAGCCTGCTTTGCTTGTGATCGCTGCTTCGCCCCAGGAGTCTGGCAGGAGCATCTGGTTCATTGAGCTCGATACGGATTTCGGAGGCGCAAAGCAGCGCTCTCAACTCGTCGAGCCAGGCACTCCATGTATGGTTTCTGGTGACGATTCGGTAAGCGGACAGGATCAGCTCATCGAGACGGCCTTCGATCTTATACTGCTCCCGGCGCTCGGAAATCACCTGACCTGCTCCCTGAAATCCGACGGGAAATATTCCCGATACCTTCTGTTTACCAGAACCCTCAGGGAAAGCAAACGCGGGTTCATGCGAAGGCCGCTGAAGCAGCAGCAGGCTGAGTATCGTTGTCATCGCCTCAGCTGCCCGGGCAGCGAAGGGTGAAGTTCCATGCAGTGCTGCGGTTGGAGTCGTCGCATGCACCAGTAACGAACACCTTGACTTCCTTACCGGCTGGAATGGTCAGCTGCCCTTCTTTGGTGCCATGCGTACCCACGCAGCCACCGGAGTCCCAGAGCACGTCGCTGTAGTTGCCGGGCCGGCCGGCCAGCACGACGATGCTGTCTGGCACGTCGTATGTCTCGTACGAGATCGTCGTCGGTCCGCTGGCGCCACCGAGCTGCATCATGGCCGAAAGTCCACGGTTGCCGCCCGAGGAAACCAGCGTGTTGCACTGGGCGGCGACCCGATCCGTGGTGTTCGGATCTTCATTGTCGTTCTTTGCGTCGCGGATATCCTGACCTGCGGCATTGCCGACGACGCTGATGTCCGGCTCCTCGAACTCGCCCATCGGGTTGGTGCTGCTGCCGGGGCGGCAGGCGTTGCCGCGCCATACATGGTCGGGCGGACAGTCGATGGCGAGACACTGCTGCGTGATCGGATTGACCTGCCCGGGGCAGGGACCGGGCACGCACTGGCCGGGCTGACCCGCCGCCAGAATCTGGTAGAACTGGCCTGCGGGGCAGTTGCCTGGCGGAGCGTTCGGATTGCCGACTACGAGAGGGCCATCGGTCGGGTCGGCGTCTTCGGGCTCGTCTTCAGGGTCGGGTTCGAAGATGCGTTCGGGAGGTGGCTGATCCTCATCGTCGTCGGCGTCATCATCATCTGTGTCGGTGGCGCCGGTCTGATTGCCGATCTCGGTGGCCTCGTCGATATCATCGTCGTCGCCGGTGGGCAG
>JAUIKX010000304.1 GCA_030430515.1 Gammaproteobacteria bacterium
AAGCGATGTGGACTTACCGGTGCCGGTCGCGCCGACAAAAATGATCAGCCCTCTTTTGGTCATGGCCAGGTCTTCGATGATGGGCGGCAGCCCCAACTCTTCGACGCTGGGAATGTTCACCTCGATTCTACGCAGCACCATACCGACCAGGTTGCGCTGATAGAACGCGCTGACCCGGAAGCGGCCGAGGCCTCGGGTATTGATGGCGAAGTTACATTCGTGGCTCTCCAGAAACTGCGTCTGCTGCTCTTTGTTCATCACACCGAAAACCAGATCGCGTGCCTGCTCAGGAGACAGTGCCGTGCGCGATGCTGGATGCAGCTTGCCGTTGACCTTGATCATCGGTGGCTTGCCAGCCGTCACGAACAGGTCAGACGCTTCTTTCTCAACTACCAGTTTCAGGAGCTTGTCGAATTCCATCAGAAGTTCTCCGGTGTCTTCGCTTTTTCACGCGCCGTTTCGCGGGAGATGATGCGTTTTGCAACCAGCTCCTCCAGACACTGATCCAGAGTCTGCATGCCGTGAGAGTGGCCGGTCTGAATTGCCGAGTACATCTGAGCGATCTTGCCTTCACGAATCAGGTTACGAATCGCGGGGATGCCGATCATGATTTCGTGGGCAGCAACCCGCCCGCCGGCTGCCCGCTTGAGCAGCGTCTGCGAGATGACAGCCTGCAGAGATTCCGAAAGCTGGGAGCGCACCATCTCTTTCTCTTCTGCAGGGAATACGTCGATCACACGGTCGATGGTCTTCGCTGCCGATGTGGTGTGCAGCGTGCCGAATACCAGGTGGCCGGTTTCTGCCGCGGTGAGCGCCAGACGGATGGTTTCGAGGTCTCGAAGCTCACCCACCAGAATGATGTCCGGGTCTTCCCGCAGAGCTGAGCGCAGCGCCTCATTAAAGCCGTGGGTGTCACGATGCACCTCACGCTGGTTGAGCAGGCACTTCTTGCTCTCGTGCACGAATTCAATCGGGTCTTCGATAGTCAGGATGTGGTCGTAGCGGTTGTCGTTGATGAAATCGATCATTGCCGCAAGCGTGGTGCTCTTACCCGAGCCGGTGGGGCCGGTGACGAGAACGAGGCCACGGGGCACCATGCTGATGTCCTGGAACACCTGGCCCATGCCCAGGTCCTCCATGGTGAGCACCTTCGAGGGAATGGTTCGAAACACCGCTCCTGCGCCACGGTTCTGATTGAACGCATTGACCCGGAAGCGGGCCACTCCGGGCACTTCGAAGGAAAAGTCGGTTTCCAGAAACTCTTCGAAATCCTTCCGCTGCTTGTCGTTCATGATCTCGTAGATCAATGCGTGCACCTCGCGGTGCTCGAGCGGCGGCAGGTTGATCCGGCGGACGTCGCCGTCGACCCGGATCATCGGCGGCAGCCCCGCAGAGAGGTGAAGGTCCGACGCACCCTGCTTGGCGCTGAATGCGAGCAGTTCGGTGATATCCATGGCTGTCCTTGTGTATCCGTCCTTTTCTGTGTCGAGGGCCTGTCACAGGCTGTTGAGCGCCCCGCCACAAGCCTGTCGCAGCCCGCCCAACTTGCCGCTAGTGTATTATCTTGCCCCTACGATCACCACGACACGCCCGTATCGCCGCGTCGGATTGAGACCCGCGACACACCGGCATTGTCAAACCCTACGGATGTCGAGCCCTAAGGACACTTTGCAGACCCGCGCTACCCGAGTGCAGCAGTCGGTGGCTGACGCCGCCGAGAGGGCTGGCCGCCAACGCGAAGCGGTCAATATCATTGCCGTATCGAAAACCCGAACCGCGGCAGAGGTTCGCCAGGCTTTTCGATGCGGTCTGACGCAGTTCGGGGAAAACTACCTGCAGGATGCACTGCCAAAAATCAGAGCGCTGGGCGACATCGATGCGCAGTGGCACTTCATCGGCCCGATCCAGTCCAACAAAACCCGCGATGTAGCGACCTCTTTCGACTGGGTACATACGCTGGATAGAGAGAAGATCGCAAGGCGCCTCAACGACCATCGTCGGGGAATGCCGCCGCTGAACGTGCTTCTACAGATCAACGTAGACGGCGACCCAAACAAGTCAGGCATTGCCATCGAAGATGAAACGGAAACCCTCGGCCTCATGAACCGCATCGATGCGCTTCCGAACCTGTGTCTCAGGGGGGGGATGACGATACTCTCGAAAGACACGTCACCGATAGCGGGATTCACCCGCATGCGTGAGTGGTTTGCCGGTCACAGGGCCCGCCCGCACTGGGACACGCTTTCGATGGGGATGTCGGCAGATTTCGAAGACGCAATTGCCTGCGGCGCTACCCATGTACGTATCGGTACAGCCATTTTCGGACCACGCAAGGAACTCACCGCCTCATGACCAAAATCGCATTCATCGGCGCCGGCAACATGGCCAAAGCCCTGATCCAGGGACTCGTTGATTCCGGCACACCGGCCGACCAGCTGAGCGCTGCGGATATTGCTGAAGCTCAGCTGGCACCCCTCGCTGAGCTCGGGGTTGCGACCAGCACGGACAACGCCCAGGCCATTCAAAGCGCCGACGTGGTGGTTCTTTCCGTGAAACCTCAGGTGCTCACCGCAATTCTGAAGGAGCTGCCGCTCGAATCGCAGCAGCTGTTGATCTCCATTGCGGCGGGCATCGATATGTCGACGTTGACCAGCGGTGCCGGCGCAAGTCAGCCCATCGTCCGCTGCATGCCCAACACCCCGGCCCTGGTAGGAGCAGGAATGGCCGCTCTGTTCGCCAACAGCCACGTGACCGACGCACAGATGGACGCCGGCGAGAAACTTCTGAGCGCTGTCGGCGAGGTGGTGTGGGTCCAGGAGGAACACCTGCTGGATGCCGTGACTGCGGTATCCGGCAGCGGTCCGGCTTACTTCTTCTATCTGATGGAAGCGATGATCCGCGCAGGCACCGATCTCGGCCTGAGCGAAGACATCGCCACCCAGCTGACCTTGCAGACGGCGCTTGGTGCGGCACAGCTTGCCAAGGGTTCACAGGATGTGCCCGCACAGCTGCGCAGAAACGTCACCTCTCCGGGTGGCACCACGGAACGGGCCCTGAACCTGCTCAACGAAGCCGATGTCAGCAATGCTATAGTTCGCGCCTTGCAGGGCGCCGCTCTGCGTTCGAAAGAGCTGTCGCAGGAATTCGGATAATGGGCAACGCTGGTACATATCTGGTCGACGTATTTTTTACGCTGGCAACCTTCGTTTTTATTGCGCGCTTTCTGCTGCAGGCCTGTCAGGTCAACTTCTACAATCCTGTTTCGCAGGGGCTGGTGAAGCTGACCGATCCGGTGCTGAAACCGGCACGGATGGTTCTGCCCACTATAAAGAACATCGACCTGGCCTCCTTCGTGTTTGCCTGGGCGGCGATCTTCATCAAATCCTATATTTTCTACTCCAGCTCTATGGGCATAGGGCTGCTGGTGGGCTTCAGTGCGCTGGAGACGCTGCAACTGCTCATCACCTTTCTGAGGTTTGCCATCATCGGCATGATCATCATCAGTTTTCTGGTGGTTCTGGGGTTCGTCAACTACTCGAACCCGCACCCGATCATCGTGCTTCTACACGAAGTCACCGAGCCGCTACTTGCTCCCGTGCGTAAATTTCTGCCGGCCATGGGCGGCTTCGACTTCTCTCCGCTGATCGTTCTGGTGGGCCTGCAGGTAGTGAGCCTGCTGCTGAGCGATCTGTTCCAACGCCTGATGAGCGCTCTGCTCTGACATGACCACGGTCGGGAATCAGACTTGAGCCGGTTTGCCAAAGACTCGGCCACCGTCGGGCTCATCGAGCCCCAACGGTTCGTCAGCAACGAGCCGTTCGAACTACGCTCGGGTGCCGTCCTGCCGGGCTTCGAACTCGTCTTCGAGACCTACGGCAAGCTCAACGCCGAAAAAAGCAACGCGCTGCTGCTCTGCCATGCGCTGTCCGGCAATCACCACGCAGCA
>JAUIKX010000305.1 GCA_030430515.1 Gammaproteobacteria bacterium
ACAGACGAATGCCGCGATCGCACTGCTCGAGCGCTGAACGGTATCTCCCCATGAGAAATTCGCCACCGCTCAACACCCTCGTGGCGATGACGATATTTCTGGGGTCGCCACCCCGGGCGATTGCCAGGCGTTCGCACTCGGCGGCGAGGGATCTCCCTTTCTCGATCTGCCCGTCGGTGACGTAGTGGCCACCGCCGATCATATGCAGATCGAAAACGATATCCGGGTCGCCCAGCTTCGCGCTCACAGAAAGCCCGAGTTCCAGTGCTTCCTTCACGCCGCCGGCTGCCCAGCCACTGTACAGACACTGGGCATAGGCTCGTTCGGTGAGTATTTCCAGCAGCACGCGGTCTGCTGCCTTCGCATGTTCGCCGACCTCATGAGCAGAACCCTGGCCTGCGGAGTCGAGCAGCGATTCAGCATGGTGCAGCCGTTCCATGCATTCGTCGGGTTGGATTCTGTCTGCGGAGTCTTTTGCGGCTGCACACCATTGTTCGGCGGCGAGCAGCCAGCAAAGCTGCCGGGACGTCGGCTCGTCGTGCCATCGCGCCGCCATCTCGAACTGCTGCGCCGCACGGGCTGCCTGACCGAAATCCAGCTCATCGCTGATCTGTCGGGTGAGCCGTTGTGCAAGCTGCTGGTGAAGCTGGGCGCGTTCGTATTCGAGAATGCTGTAGTAAGCGGCATCCCGCAGTAGGTTGTGGCTGAAACGGTGGCCCATCGGTGTTTGCAGAACGATGCCGGTCTTCAGGAGCGATTCCAGCGCCAGGGAGGCGGCATCCCGGGAAAACCCGCCGATCTCCGCCACGATGTCAGCGTCGAAATACCCGAGGCTCGTGGAGGCAAGCTGTGCAAACGCTTTTGCCTGAGGCAAGCGGTCGAGCCTGGACATCAGTGTTTCCCAGAGTACCGCGGGCACTTCGGATGGCGCTGCTGTGCCGGAACTGTTGGACGTCGAGATGCTGCTGCCGCCGAGTTCCAGGTATTCCTGAACCAGGTTTTCGATGAACAGCGGTACGCCGCCGGCCCTTTGCAGCAGTGCGCTCTCAACTTCGAGCGGCAGCGGGCGACCTTCTGTGAGCCCACGGATCAGCTCGACACATTCTTCGCTATCCAGACGCGCCAGCGGCAGGTCGCGGGTAAATGGTGCGGTCTGGGCTTTAAACGCACTCAGGCCGGCATTGTACTCAGCACCGGCTCTCGTGGTGTAAGCCAGAAGAATGGGCGTCTCAGGCATATGGCTGGTCAGCCGCTCGAGCCAGCGCAGCGTTGAGGCGTCGAACCAGTGGGCATCCTCCAGAATGAGAAGCTGCGGCTGACTTTCCGCTTCCCGCTGTATGTATCGGGCAAACAGCTCGATGCGCGCTTCAGTAAGGCCCTCCGGCGAGATTTCATCCCGATTCGCGCCAGGGCTGCGCGATAGCAGCGGCATCACGATGCGCAGGGCCTCCGGTTCGACCTGGAGTGTTGCCGCCAGCCGTTTCTGCAGCGCGTCGTCGGACATCGTGCGCGCTTCGTCGAAGCCACTCGTAAAACGCAGGAACTCGATCACCGGGTGAAAGGCGCTGTTGGTGCCCGATGGTCCCATGTCTTCGCGTCCGTACAGCACTTTGCAGGAAACATCGGTGGTGTGATGTTGCTGGAGCCAACGGACCAGGCTCGACTTGCCGATGCCAGCTTCGCCATGAATGTGCAGGCACAACCCTTCGCCGCCTGCCAGCTGATCCAGAGCGCGCTGCAGTACCGCTTTCTCGGATTTGCGTGCGACGGTCGCCGGGTACTGCCTGCTGTGCGATCGGTGGTCGAGCTCCTCGGTGATTGCGTAGACCTGGGCTTCTCCGGTAAACCCCTTGAAAGGGAACTGGCCGACGTATTCACAATGGAAACGCTCAGAGATACGTTGCTGTGTGCTTAGCCCGGTGGTGACCTGGTCAGGTTGGGTGACATCCAGCAGGCGGGCAGAGAAATTCAGAGCGTTACCTGTCATCAGGATGCCGCCCTCTTCAGCCTCTGGACGGGTTTCTACCACGGCATCCCCGCTCGAGACCGAGGCTCTCAGCCGGATGTCGCTGCCCAGAGGACGCAGATCGCGGGTGGTACTACACAGTTGCAGCGCGAAACGAACGGCACGCTCGGTATCCTGCGCGTTTGCCGTCTTGCGGCCATACGCGAAGGCGAAGCCGTCGCCGGTGAAGCGGATCCGCTCCGCTCCGTACGTGTCAGCCAGTGACAGGCAGTGCTCCGTGAAAATTCTCTGCAGCCGCCAGAACTTCTCGACGCCCAGATGTTCCTGCAGAGCTGTGGAATCCACCATGTCGCAGCGAACAACGGTGACGTGCCGGCGCTCGGCCTGCAGCCGCTCGTAAGCGTGCCGGTCGGCGTCCGCCGGTTTTTCTGAATGCTCCGAAGCCCCCACAGGTTCCTTCTGCGCCTAGCCCTCTCTCCCATGATCCTGTTGGTCGTATTGACGGGTCAAGGCTTGGTGGCAGCTAAATTGTCTATTTGGTGCAAATTTGCACGGCAGCCGAATGAGCCGCCCCTTAACATCAGGCCTGAATCTCGCGGGACACACCGCCAGTACCACGGGGTTCTGATTCAGGCATCCAGCGGACGGGGCCTTGAATTGTGAATTAGGGAAGAAGCGCGCAAGCGACGGGGCAGGGAACGCCCCATCTTTCGTTCAACCTTCAGTGTCCTTCAGTGTCGGCTTTCAGCAGGTGTGTTTACCGTGTCTGGAAGCGCTTCTATACAGCGTTCGAGAGCTGCTGAAAGCGCATCCATACGAACGGGTTTGGCGAGATAGTCATTCATACCCGCCGAAAGGCAGCGCTCACGATCACCGTCCATTGCGTTTGCGGTCATCGCAATGATCGGGACGCTCTGTCCCGATCGACGGATCTCAGCGGTCGCTGAGTAGCCGTCCATCACCGGCATCTGGCAGTCCATGAGCACGATGTCCGGTTGCTCTCGTGCTACCACTTCCACCGCTTCACGGCCATTGCTGGCGACCAGGGCCTCGGCCTTGAACCGCTCGAGCATCGAGCAGGCGAGCAGGCGATTGGTTGCGTTGTCGTCCACCACGAGTATGCGCAGTCCTTTGAAAGCATCGGCCGACCGCCGTACGACCGGAATGCCCGTTGGCTCCCGTGCTGGTGCCGTGGCGATGGTTAGCGGCAGCTCCAGGGTGAAGGTGGAACCCTTGCCGAGCGTGCTGCTGACATGAATTTCGCCACTCATAATGCCGGCCAGCTGCTTGCTGATGGCCATACCCAGCCCGGTGCCGCCGTATTTGCGGGTGGTTGACGCATCGGCCTGCGTGAACGGCTCGAAGAGGGCCTGTTGCTGCTCCGGGGACATGCCGATGCCGGTGTCCCTGACCCGAACGCTCAAGAGATAGACCTCGCCATCGCGGTAACCTTCGGCAATCAGTTCAACCTCGCCTTGTGACGTGAACTTCAAAGCATTGCTCAGAAAGTTGATCAGGATCTGGCTCAGTCGCTGCTCATCGCCCACAACCCACTCAGGCAGATTGCCGGCGGCTCTAACATGAAAACCGAGACGTCGATCCCTGGCCTGGGCTTCGAACATGTGTTCGAGGGCCTGCAGTGTGTCCGGCAGCCGGAAAGCCCGGCGCTCGAGTGTCATTTTGTTGTGCTCGATCTTGGTGAGGTCGAGGATATCGTTGACCAGATGCACCAGGGCATTGGAGGCGGTGTTTATGCGGTCGACGTTGCTTCGCTGTTCGTCGCTCAGCGGCGAGCGGCTCAGCAGGTCGCTGAAGCCCACAATGGCGTTGAGCGGGGTGCGGATCTCGTGGCTCATGTTGGCAAGAAACTGGGATTTGGATTCCGCCGTGGCCAGAGCA
>JAUIKX010000306.1 GCA_030430515.1 Gammaproteobacteria bacterium
GCTAGAATCGCTGTTCGTCGAACAGCAGAAAGCGCACGTTGCCTGATATTCAAAAGCCAGGAAGAGCCGTTCTCATCACCCTGCTGTTCTGCACGCTCATCAGTGTCGCCTGGACAGGCCTTGTGGACCGGCACGCAGCGCAGGCCAACCAGGAAAATCTCGAACGCAGTCTGCTCGCGTATGCAGCAGCGCGCACGCTCAACGCCGTCATCAGTGTCGCCCAGGGCACGGAAATCGCCGTGCAACCCATTGGTGTGGGCGTCACGATCACCGTCGGAGAAGCCCTGGACCCGCTCAACGATCTGATCGAGCGTTTCTCGTGGGTGGTGCTGCTGGCCGCGGCGAGCCTCGGCGCACAGGCACTGGTCATCGATATGTCGGGTACCCTCGCTTTCAATGTCATCAGCAGCCTCGCAGCGCTGGTACTCATCGCGCAGATATGGGTGCATCGGGTAGCTCTATGGCCGGGATTGAGGCGTGCGGCAGTACTCATCCTGTTCTTACGTTTCGCGGTTGCAGGGGTAGCGATCGTCGGCGGCTGGATAGACAGCCACTACCTGGCCGCCAGACAACAGCAGGCTCTGGAGAGTCTTGAACGCGTTGGGCGCAACGTGGAATCCCTCCAGCCAGATCAGGCCGTCAACACCCATCCCTCCGTCCTGGATCGGCTGAAGGGACTCGCCGACACTGCGGACATTCAGAGCCGTCTGGAGGAAATGCAAACCCGGGTAGAAGCCGGTATCTCCGAGCTGATCACCCTGGCGTCGGCATTTGTGCTGCAGACGCTCTTGCTTCCTCTGGCCTTCCTCTGGCTTGCCTACGCGCAGATTAAGCGCTTAACACCTTGAACCACGATCCCGTCACAGAAACACATTTTTACAGACCTCACACAGGTTCATACGAAGGATAATTCTCCGCATGTTCGTGCCGCCCGATGCAGAGAAGTACATCGAGGTTCCCGTGCACCAGCTGGAAGCTGGAATGTACATCGCTTACCTCGATCGACCATGGCTGGAGTCCCCCTTCGCCGTGCAGGGCTTTTATGTGCACAACGAGGCGGACATCCTCGAGGTGGCCGACGCCTGCAGCTACGTTTTCGTCGATCCGCGGCGTCACCAGCGCGGCAGCTACACGCCTAAATTCACCAACGGTATCGACTTTCCCCAGAAGAGTAGCGACGACGTCACCGTAGGGTTGCGCCGCGATTTCGAGGCGGCGGAGACCGACTACGACAGCGCGGCGGTGGTTGTCCGCAAGGCGTTCGAACGGCTGAAGTCTACCGGCGAGCTGAACGTCGCTGCCGTTCAGGAGGCGGTGAACCCGCTCATAGATCACGTCATTCATCGCAAAGAAGCCGTAGTCGCGCTCGTGCGTATGAAGAAGAAGGATGACTACCTCTACAACCATTCGATCTCGACCGCAGTAATCGCCGCCATGATCGGCCAGCAGATCGGATTGCCTCTTGAAGACCTTCAGAAGCTGACGCTCGGGTGCGCCCTGATCGACGTGGGAAAAGTAAAGATGCCGGACGAGCTTCTAAACAGCTCCGCGCCGCTGACAGACGCGCAGACCGAAGCCATGCGCAAGCACGTGGCATTCAGCCTCGCGCTCATCACCCGCGACCAGGAAATCGACCAGGCCGTTCAGGACATCGTGGCGTATCACCACGAACGCTGGGACGGCTCGGGTTATCCCAAAGGTGCGCAAGCCAACGAGATTCCGCTGATGGCGCGCATCGCAGCGCTCGCAGATACCTATGACGCCATGACAACGAAGCGTCCCTACGCGCCGTCTCGCTCATCCTTCGACACCGTGCAGGAACTGATCGATCAGAAAGACATCAAATTCCCGGGCGTCCTGGTGGAACAGTTCGTACAGGCTATCGGCTTGTTCCCTACCGGCTCCGTGGTGGAGCTGTCCACTGGTGAGGTGGGCATCGTCGTCGCGCAGAATCCCACGCGTCGGCTGAAGCCGAAAGTGGTCGTGGTGCTCGATGAAAACAAGAAACCTCGAACCGAGCTGGTCACCATCGACCTGCAGAAGTACACCCGGAACGAAGAACAGCAGGTGTGGATCAAGCAGGAGCTGCCTGCAGGCGCACACGGCATCGACGCCGACGCCCTCTACATCTGAACGGCGCTGACAAATGACTGAAACCTACGATGAAGACGCACCAATAAGACAGCTCGCCAAGGCTCTGAAGCAGGCTCGCATGATCTCCGAACACAAAGGGGAGAACATGAATGTGGGCTGCGCGCTGATCGAGTTGTCCCAGGCCGGTGAGCTGGAGGTGCAGCTCGGCGAAGGCACGTTCGAGCTCGTCCTGGACGAGTATTTTTCGCGCCTTGATGAATTCGCCCGAAACAACGACGAGGTGGTGCGCACTGGGCCCCACGCGGCCATGGTCATCATGCGTGGGCTCACGAGCCAGGACCATCTGGAGCTGGCCGCCGCCAAACTCAGCCGCCTGATGTCGCCGCCAATATCCGTAGTGAACAATTCGGTTCTGGTCAAAACCAATGCCGGACTCGCTCTCAGCGCTGCGGGCGATCTGAATTCCACGCAGTTGTACAACGCGGCACAGAGCGCCCTGTCCCGTGCCCACGCTGACCAGCGCTTCGTTGTCTACAATCCGAAGAGCATCGAGGAAGATGCTGATCAGTGGGAGCTCAAGGTAGAACTCGAGCAGGCGCTGCATCAGGGCGAGTTCTTTCCCTATTTCGAGCCCGTCATAGCCACCACCTACTCGAACATCACCGCCGCAGCAGCGCGCATGATCTGGCACTCTCCTTCGCGCGGCCTGTTGCCCTTTTCCCGTGTCGCCGAACGGGCCACAGACTGTGGTCTCACGCGGCCGCTATCCTGGCACTTTCTGAAAAGTACGATCGGCCAGGCAACGCACTGGGATCGATCAATCCGCATCATCATTCCGCTCGAGCCGTGCGTGTTCACCGATGATGAAGTGATTCAGGAGCTGATGGATGCCCTGTCGATCTATGGTCTGAGCGCCGACCGCCTCACCCTTGAGGTTGCTGAGATCGTGCTCGAACAGCCGGTGGGGCGACAGGTACTGGAAACGCTGCGGGCGCAGGGCGTGCAGATACGCATCAGCCTGGTGGGTGGCGGCGGTCTGCCTCTGGAAGCCATGGGCACATTGCCGGCAGACGAGGTAACGTTCTCCGCAGGGGTGCTCGGCAAGCAGACACCGCCCAAAGTCAAACAGGCCATATTCCAGCTCTTCACCAGTGCGGGCATCCGCATGGCTGCCGTCGGCGTGAAAGACGCTAAGGTCGCAGCACGCTACAAGGAGCTGGGTTTCTCCGCCGTGCAGGGTCCCGTCGCCGGCGCGCTGATGCGCAGCGACGCCTTCACTAAATGGCTGAAGGTCAAGGTCGGCGCGGTAGGCTGACCCGGTTTAGCGCCGCAGCGAGCTATAATTTCCCTAACGTCCGGATTGGAAGCGCCCAGTGCAAGGCCCCACCTCACACATCTACTTCTCCCAACGCCTGCGTCTACACTACGTGGACTGGGGCAACGAAAACGCTCCCCCCATGCTGCTCATACATGGCGGGCGCGACCACTGTCGCAACTGGGACTGGGTAGCCGAGAGGTTTCGCGACCGCTACCACATCATCGCGCCGGATCTGCGCGGCCATGGCGATTCGCAGTGGATGATCGGCGGCAGCTACAGCATGCTCGATTACGTGTACGACATCGCGCAGCTCATCCACCAGAAGCAGATGCTGCCGGTGACGATCATCGGCCATTCGCTCGGCGGCTCGATCTCCCTGAACTACACGGGTCTGTATCCAGACACCGTCAAACAGCTCGTTGCCATCGAAGGCATGGGGCCGCCGCCG
>JAUIKX010000013.1 GCA_030430515.1 Gammaproteobacteria bacterium
GCTGTAGAGCTGCTGGCTCGATCCGTCGGCATGGAGGTGCCTCGTGAAGCTGCGCGCTCTCAGGAGCTGCGAACGCAGAACGAGGCGCTGCTCGAGGCGATGAGCAGAGCGGAACGTTTCTTCCGGGCTCAGCTCAAATCCAACGCTGATGCCATCAGCTATCTGAAAGGGCGTGGCATCACCGGGGTCACTGCCCGGGACTTCGGCGTGGGCTACGCACCTGAGGGTTGGCAGAACCTGTCCGAGGAGCTCTCGCAGTTCACCAGCGCGCAGCTTCTGGAATGCGGCCTCCTGACCCGTAACGACAAGGGTCGCACCTACGATCGTTTCCGTGATCGCATCATGTTTCCGATCCGTGATCTGCGTGGACGGGTGATCGGCTTTGGCGGCCGGGTGCTCGGTGGAGACGGGGGGCCGAAGTATCTCAACTCTCCGGAAACCCCTCTCTTCCGCAAGAGCGAGGAGCTCTATGGCCTCTTCGAAGCGCGCACGCGTAACCGCCAGCTGCTGCGGGTGGTCGTGGTCGAGGGTTACATGGACGTGGTCGCTCTGGCTCAGGCCGGGGTGCCCTATGCTGTCGCTACTCTGGGCACGAGCGTCGGCCGGCCGCACTTCAAGAAGATCTTCCGCTATACAGACGAAGCCGTGTGCTGCTTCGATGGCGACCGCGCCGGTCGTCAGGCGGCGTGGCGCGCTCTGGAAGCCGGGCTGGCAGAAATCAGTGAAGGCAAACAGCTGCGCTTCGTTTTTCTGCCGGAGGGCGAAGACCCCGACAGCCTGGTGAGCACAGGTGGTGTCGGGGCATTCACCAGCCATCTCGACAATGCGGTACCGGCAGCCGACTACCTGTTCGACCGGCTTTCGGAGGGCTTGAACCTCGACTCGCTGGACGACCAGGCGAAGCTGGCGGGCCTTGCTTCGCCATACCTGTCGCTTGTGAAGCCCGGGTTGCTGCGTGATTTCATGCAGGCTCGCCTGGCGAGGCTGACGGGCGGCTTGAGTGCGGAGGCGAGCTCAGAGGCTGCCAGGCAGCCGAAGCCGCCTCAGGCAGTCGATTCAGGCCCTGTTTCAATGCGATCCAAGCTAAGTGAGCGCTTACTTTCGATTCTTCTCAGAAGCCCCAGGCTGGTGGATCAGATACCTGAATCAGCCGCTTCGCAGGTGCAGACTACCGAGCGGCGGGACCTCCTGCTTCTGGTCGTGGACTACCTGCTTCAGGACGCCGATGCCGGTGTGGAGGAGGTTCTGGCGCATTGGGCGGGTGAGCCTGCTCACGCTGATCTGCTCCGTCTGGCGCAGAAGCCGCGTGATATGCCGGACGCGCTTCTGGGCCCTGAATTCGTCGATGGGCTGGTCCGCTATCTGGACCAGCTGGGGCGCGAGCAGCAGCAGCGCCTGCTTCGTGCGGTTCGGGAGGAGCCAAGCCGGGAGAACCTCGAGAATCTTTTGCGATTTCGATCACGAAATCGTTCAGCGGGCGAGAGTGGCGACGACTAAGCTTTAAATCAACTTGATTTGGCTTGCGCAGGCACCATATAGGAACTTAGAATGCGAGGTTTCGCCGGGCCATGGCAACTAGTACCGACGGCATATAGAACGCCAAAAAGCGCTCAAAGAGAGCATACAAGGCGTCATTTCAGCCGGGTAAACACTCCGCAAAAGCCCGCACCAAGCAAAATACGCGCTTTAGAACAGAATTTTTCTCTCGACACCTTCGGGAGGAAAGGACTGTGCTCGCGCCGAGCCAAACACTACGGATGAATCACAACGAGGTTTCATGAGTAACGTAGCGACGACCGCACAGCAGCAATCGCGTCTCAAAGAGCTGATTGCGAAGGGTAAAGAGCAGGGTTTTCTGACTTACGCCGAAGTCAACGATCACCTTCCCGACGACATCTCCGATCCGGATCAGATCGAAGACATCATTCGAATGATCAACGACATGGGCATCACCGTCTACGAGACGGCGCCCGACGCGGATGAGCTGCTGAGCTCGGAAGAGAACACCGCCGACGAACTGGCCGCTGAAGAAGCGGCGGCTGCGCTGGCTGCGGTTGAGACCGAAGCCGGCCGCACAACGGATCCCGTGCGCATGTACATGCGCGAGATGGGTACCGTCGAGCTCCTTACCCGAGAGGGTGAGATCGCCATTGCCAAGCGCATTGAGGAAGGTATCCGCGACGTGCTGTCTGCGGTTTCCTATTTCCCCGGAACGGTGGAGCATCTGCTCGACACCTACGCGGCTGTGACTGCGGAAGACAAGCTGTCCGACCTGCTCGTGGGCTATCTCGATCCTACCGATCACGTGCCTGAGGCGGCGCAGGTCGGTCCTGACAGCAAGAAAGAAAAGTCGGACGACGATGACGACGAGCCCAAAGGCCCTGACCCTGTCGAAGCCAAAAAGCGTTTCACCGCGCTCAAGCGCAACTTCAACAAGATGCAGAAGCTCGTCAAAGAAGAAGGCCGCGACTCCAAAGCCGCGAAGGCGCATGCCGAGAAGCTCGCGGAAACGTTCTCGCCTTTCAAACTTGTGCCGCGTCACTTCGACGATCTGGTCGACATGCCGCGCCGCGCTCTGGCGACCCTGCGACGTCAGGAGCGAGCCATCATGACTGCCTGTGTGAAGCAGGCCGGGGTGCCGCGAGATGTTTTCCGTAAGTCTTACCTCGGCAACGAGGTGAGCGTCGCTTGGGTCAACAAGCTCGTCAAAGCCAAAAAGGACTACTCGTCCCGGGTAGAAGCCCGTCGGGACGAAATACTTCGTGCTCAGAAGAAGCTGAAAGCACTGACCGAAGAAACCGGCTTGAGCATCAGTGAGATCAAAGAGATCAATCGCCGCATGTCCATGGGTGAAGCGAAAGCCCGACGCGCGAAGAAGGACATGGTCGAAGCCAACCTGCGTCTGGTGATCTCCATTGCCAAGAAGTACACCAACCGGGGTCTGCAGTTCCTGGATCTGATTCAGGAAGGCAACATCGGCCTCATGAAGGCGGTGGACAAGTTCGAGTACCGGCGCGGTTACAAGTTCTCAACCTACGCCACATGGTGGATCCGACAGGCCATCACCCGTTCGATCGCGGACCAGGCACGCACCATCCGTATCCTGGTGCACATGATCGAGACCATCAACAAGCTCAATCGTGTATCCCGACAGATGCTGCAGGAAATGGGTCGCGAGCCCACCCCTGAAGAGCTCGGCGATCGTATGGATATGCCTGAGGACAAAGTCCGCCGCGTGCTGAAGATCGCCAAAGAGCCGATCTCCATGGAAACACCCATCGGCGACGATGAAGATTCCCACCTTGGTGACTTCATCGAAGATGTGACGATCGGTTCGCCCGTTGAGCTCGCCACCGGTGAAGGCCTCAGAGAGGCGACGCGGGAAGTGCTGGCTGGGCTGACCGCTCGTGAAGCAAAGGTGCTTCGGATGCGTTTCGGTATCGACATGAATACGGACCACACGCTGGAAGAGGTCGGCAAGCAGTTCGATGTCACCAGAGAGCGCATCCGGCAGATCGAGGCAAAAGCACTGCGCAAACTGCGGCACCCGAGCCGTTCGGAGCATCTGCGCAGCTTCCTGGATGAGTGGATGGAGCAGACCGGCCGCCGTTGAAGCCGTGGCCAGAGCGCAGCCTTCCGCTGCGCTCTACTCCGACGCAAGACGTTCTGATACCGTTGCTGACACGGGCCTATAGCTCAGTTGGTTAGAGCAGTGGACTCATAATCCATTGGTCCCAGGTTCGAGTCCTGGTGGGCCCACCAAATTGTTTTGATACCCGTGGTTGACGGTGAGAAACGCAGCAGACAGCCACGCAGATTCATGAACATGATCCCACGCAACCGCATCGACGCCGAGGGCTGGCTCATCGTCGCCTGTATGCCGTCTGTGCTGGCGCTGGGCTCGCAAAGCGCATCGAGCATCTTCACCTACCTCCTGACCCTGCTGGCGCTGTTTGGCGTCCGTTCGCAGGTTGCGCAGCATAGAGTGCCTTTCTGGGTGTTGGTTGTGACGCTGCTCTACTTCGTCTGCAGCGGTTTCTGGTCTGAGCCGTTCTTCTGGCGGGAACTGGGTTCTACTGCCGTGAGAGCGCTGCTGATCGCCTGCTTTGTGCTTGCGTTTGCGGAGGTGTATCAGCGGGATGGTCTGCGGGCCTGGTTCGGTCGCAGCGTCGTCGCTGTCGGGCTTTGTGCAACCTGCGCGGCGCTGGCGATATTTTTCTGGACGCAGCCGGCGGATGGTCGCCTGAATGGTCTGGGTCAGCTGGACACCCATGTGGTTGCCGCGCTTGTTTATGGATGCGTTGCTGTCTTCGGGCTGCAGGCCGCGATCAGGGATGTCGGCTGTTGGAAGCTGTTGGGTGTGCTGGCCGTCGCCGCCGGACTTTCAACGGTTTTTCTGAGCGACTCCCGGAACGCCTGGGTCAGCGTCGCAATCGGCATTGCCGTTCTTGCGCTCGCGGAGCGCCTGGCATCCAGAAAGTACTTCCTTCTGACGTTGATCTGCCTGGGCGCGGTGCTTTCCGCGGTTTTGGTTGCGCTGTTGTTGGATGACTTCGGCCGGGAGCTGGTTCTGCCACGCGGAGACAGCTTCCGACCGCAGATCTGGGCGGCAGCACTGAACCGTCTGGAAGAGGCCAACCTGCTGGTCGGCCTTGGAGTGAACGCGTCGGATGACTTCGTGATCGATGGTGTGACATTTCTGCACCCCCACAGCATGTACCTTGCGGCGCTTTATCAGGGTGGGATCGTGGGCTTGCTTCTCTTTCTGTGTCTCGCCAGCGTCGCTATGGCTGCGCTGTTACGCAGTTACCAACTGCCGGAGGCCAAACTCGGGTTAGCGTTGCTGGCTATTGCCATGCCTTCTTTTCTGCTGGATGGGCACGAACTGCTGGATAAGATCAGTGCGACCTGGCTGTTATTCTGGTTGCCGGTGGCGATTGCTGTATCGCTCAGCTCTGTGCAGCGGCCTCGAGAATGCTGAGCGTGTCAGCCGCCGCAGCATCCCAGGAAAATAAGCCGGCCCGTTCTGTGGCTTTCTGAGAGAGGCTCTTTCTCAACGGTTCATCCAGAGCCAGCTTTTTCAACCCGCCAGCAATGTCCGGCATCGACTCTGCATCAACGTAGATTGCTGCATCGCCCGCGACTTCGGGCAACGACGAGTTGCGGCTGGTGAGGATCGGTTTGCCGAACGCCATGGCCTCGGTGAGCGGCAGGCCGAAGCCTTCGTACAGCGACGGACAAACAAAGCTCTCGCAGCGAGCGTACAACTCGGAGATGGCGACGTTGTGTTCGGGGTGAATCCTGTGAATGCGGGCTGCCGCATCGCCGATTTCGTGCAGCGTTGTTTCCAGGGAGGGACCCCACCCGCGTCCACCCGCCAGCACGAGATCCTGTGGAATCTCATTGGCGATAGACGCAAACGCACGCACCAGCCGTTGCAGGTTTTTTCTGGGTTCGAAGGTGCCTACGAAGAGGAAGTAGCGCTGCGGAAGTCTGGCGGTAGGTGGGCTCAAATCTTCCGGTGAGACGCAGGCTGCTTCCGGAACGACGGATATCTTCTCATCGAGCACGGGAAGCCACTCGATGAGATCGTGACGTGTCGATTCCGACACGGCGATGATCTGTGAGGCTTTTCGAACCGAGGGGCTCATCAGCGCTCTTTCCAGCAGCGGTGCAAAGCGGGCCATCGTCTGCGGTACCTTGCGCCAGACAAGGTCGTGGACGGTTACGACGGATGGGCAGCGCATGGCCAGGGGAAGGTGGTGGCGCGGCGACCAGAAGAGATCCAGCTCGTCGCTTCTTGCCCAGCCGGGAAAGTATCGCTGCGCTGCCAGGGTACTCTGAAGCCGTCGCTCTTCACACGGATGGATGCGAACGCTGCAGTTGGCATATTTCGTTTCCACGGGCGCGGTTGCGTACAGAAAGAAATGGTGACCGCTTTCGGTCAGCCGGCTGAGGACCGCGTCGGTGTAACGTCCTATACCGGTGTTGGGATGTGCCAGGGGGCGAGCGTCAATCCCGATTGATAGCGATGTCATCGTCGAAACCTGGCTCGATCCCTGTCAGCTGGCTGTATATATCGATGTAGCGTCTGGCCATCAGGTCGCCGGTGAAGAGCGCTTCGAAACGTGCCCTTGCGTTGCAGCCCATCTGGCGAGTTTCTTCCGGGTTCTGATGCATTGTATCCATTGCCGTTCGCAGGGCCGGGGCAGAACCCGGGGGCACGACGATACCGGTCTCCCGGTCGATGTTCACATGGCTTGTGCCCGAACCAACCTCGGTCGAGATCAGCGGTTTGCCGTACATGGCGCCTTCGAGAAGGGTGACGCCGAATGCTTCGCTGCGCAGATAGGAGGGGAAAATGATGCCCAGGCTGCGTTCGAACAGGGCAACTTTCACCTCGTCGCTGACGTGTCCTGCGAAGATCACGTTGTTCAGTCGCAACGCTTCGGCCTGCTGTTTCAACTCTTTTTCGGTTGGACCCGACCCGGCGATGACGACTTTGTAAGGTGCGCCGCGGATCGCATCCAACAGAATATGCAGCCCCTTGTAGTAACGGAGCACACCCACAAAAAGGAAAAAGTTCTCGCCGAACTCTTCGGCGACTTCCTGCCGGGTGGATTGCCTGGGCACCGGGTATGAGGACTCATTGAGGCCAATCGGTATGACTTCTACTTTGTCGCTGAATTTTGGCAGCACTTCGGATGTAGCGAAGTAGTTGGGTGAGGTGCAGACGATTCTATCCACCGAAGCGAGGAACCTGCGCATCAACGGGCGGTATAATCCCAGGAGCATCTTCTGCCGTACGATATCTGAATGGTAGGTTAGTACGGTTGGGCACTGAGGGGGTGCCAGCTTGTTGAGAATATCTGCGTAAGGCCATGGGAAATGGTAGTGAACCACGTCAGCCCAGCGCTGCAGCCGCTTGAACATGGTCAGCGCCTCCCATGATACGGAGCACGAAGCGATTTCGAAGTTGAGCTTCGGCTGGTATACGCGCGAGCCTGAGACGCGTACGACTTTACTTTCCGGGGTGCGCGCTGGAGCCATGACGCGTGTCTGCACGCCATATTTCGCGGTGTTCACACACAGCTGTCGTATCGTTTCCTCCAGCCCGCCTTGTGTCGCCGGATAGTAGGTTCTATAGACGTGCAGTACTTTCATGAGCGGCCGGTGATGACTCTGCGCCAGTCGGACCTGGGCGTGTAGTTGCCCCAGGTCTGCTGTTCGGAGTTTCTGATGCGGAGTGTCTTGATGACCTTTCGATAGAGGAACTCCGGTCCATCGACGATACCGATCACGATGCTGTACCGGCCGGGATTCAAACCCAGATGGCTGACCGATACCTCCAGATCGGCGCAGTCGCCTGCATCCAATGTGATCTGCTCGCTGTGATGCTCGGAAGTGACCGCGGTGATCATGTCGCCGTTGTGCCGCTTGATGGGTATACCGATGACCAGATTGCGAATCGGCCGGTGAGCCTGCAGACGGAGTCTGAGCTTGAAGCCGTCGAATGCATCGTATGCGTCCGGCGTTGTGTCCGCCAGGTCGTCGAATTCGACTTCAAGTACGCTCAGCGCGTCGGTGTTCTCGAACTCCTTTTCCACATGGCTGGTGGAAACGCCGCCTGCGGCAAGTTCGCTTTCGGCGTTGCGATAGACCTGTATGGCGTCACCGACATCGCCGTCGAAGAGCATTTTTCCCTTGTCCAGAACGATTGCCCGGTCGCAGAAACGAGAAACGTCATTCATGGAGTGGGTGACTAGAACGACTGCTGCCTGTTTGCGGATCTCCTGCATGCGCTCCATGCACTTCTGCCTGAACTCGAAATCGCCGACGCTGAGCACCTCGTCAACGAGCAGGATGTCGGGGGAGGTATGGATTGCGATGGAAAAAGCCAGGCGCATTTTCATGCCGGAGCTGTATTTTCCGACAGGCATCTGCAGATGGCCGGAGAGGCCGGAGAAGTCGACGATGTCGTCGAGTGCATCGCGCATCTCCTGTCGGGTGCGGCCATCCAGGGCGCCCTTGAGATAGATGTTTTCCAGGCCGGAGAGGTTCATGTTCAAGCCTGAAGACAGGTTGATGAATGCACTCACCTTTCCTGAAGTTCTGCACGCTCCACGATCCGGCTGCTGGTGATCTGCGATGATCGACAGTGTCGTGCTTTTGCCGCTGCCGTTCAGCCCGATGATGCCCACGGCTTCACCGCGTTGCAGCTGCAGAGAAAATTCCTGAAGTGCCCAGAACTCGTCGGTTAGAAGCTCCCTGTTGCTGCTGCCGGTGAGCTGGGACCAGAGCTGGCGACGTGCATGACGCCTGGCGGCGCGCTGGTTGCGCGGAAACTTCTTCCAGATGTCGTCGACCGTGACGAGCGTGTCGCTCATGAGAGCGCCCGCAGAGTTGTCTGGGTGCGATGAAGAGCCCACATGGCGACGACGGTGGATGAAAGAGCACCGATGAGCAGTGCCAATACCTCGTCGTTGTTGACGGTACCGAGCACTGCGAGGTTCCGGACGTTTTCGACGATGACGGCAAATGGATTGAGTATGTACAGCCACTCTCCGAAGGGTACTTTTGCCAGTGGGAAAATCACTCCGCTCAGAAAGATCAGGTAACGAAGCAGAACCTGCACGATCTGCTCGATGTCGGGAAACATGGCGCGCAGCATCATCGTCAGTACGCCGAAAGCGGCAGCGAGGAGAAACCCGCACAAAGCCAGCGGGATGGCCAGCAGGGCTGAGGCGGGTAGCGAATCGGTCAGCCAGAACATGGTGGCAACGGTCGCCAGCAGCCTCAGAGTGAAGTCGAAGATTCCCCGGCCCCAGCTGGCGATGAGCACAGACAATATCGGTAGCCTGGAGCCCGATAGAATCGAGCGATGACGATTGGCGCAACTCATTGCGGAGAGCAGGGTGTCGGTCAGCAGCAGCCAGACGGTAACGCCGATGGCTACGTAAAGCGCAGGGTGCATCCCGTCGCCAGTGCCCGGTGCAATGAAGGCTCGAAGCGCGACGTAGGCGCTGATCGGTACCAGGGGCAGTATGATGTTCCAGCCTATGCCGAACGCCGTGCCTCTCAGCGGAGCCGTAAAATCCCGTTTGAAAAGCACCCATGTGGGCCAGGCATAGCTCATGAAGGGAATCAAAACTTGGGTTCGCCGATTGTCTCATCCGCGGGCGACGAATGGCCAGCTTTGCGAATCGCTATGTTCACGTCCACCTGAAGTTCCGCCTGCAAGTTGGCAGTCAGGGCCAGGCGGGATTTCAGCTCGATGTAGTGTCTGAGCAGGCGACCGATCCCGCGCCAGAGACCGCTTGTGGTGAAGCCGTACTTTGCTCGAACCCGGTCGACTTCCTCGGCGCCGATCGTGGTGACCAGGTTATTTGTTTTCGACTCTTCGTGTTCCCGGAAGCACGCTAGAAATTCGTTCAGCCTCTCCAAACGGCCGTTGCGCATGAGGCGGCAGAAAAAGTCGTAGTCCATGGCGAAATCGAAGCTGGCGTCGATTCCGCCCGCGACATCCATGGCGCTTCGACGCCAGAAGCAGGTCTCCTGAGGAATGTAGTCCCAGCGTCCCATCAGCGCAGTGCGGTGCTCTGGCAGGTGCCAGATGCGCGACACCCTGCTCTGCCCGTCGATGAACGCGCGATGGCTGTAAACAGCATCGCACTGCGGGTGTTTTGCAAAGTGGTTTTTTATGCGTTCGATGGCGCCGGGCATGAGTATGTCGTCGGTGTTGAGGTAGCAGCAGAGATCGGAGGTGAAATGATCGAAGCCCCAGCGAATTGCGGGTGCCTGCTTCAGGGGTGCGACCTCCACGTGGGTGATGTGCGCTGAGTACGCGTTGAGAATATCCGGCGTTGAGTCGGTCGAGCCGGCATCGACGATGACGAGCTGATCGTTGCGGTCCATCTGACCGATGACGCTCGTGATCATCTGCTCAATGAATTGGCCCTGATTGAGCGACGGGGATACGATGAGGAGCGATGACATCAGAAAACAGAAACGAGATTCTCTTCAGCATTATAACCCCTGTGTTCAATGCGGTAGACACGGTTGCGCGTACCGTCGAAAGCGTTGCTGATCAGGGCGTATCGTTGGAACACCTGGTGCTGGACGGCGGCTCGACGGATGGCACGAAAGAAGTGCTCGAGAGATATCAGAGCCGTTTTGCTTACTTTCGCAGTGCGCCTGACGCGGGTATCGCCGCCGCCTTCAACGAGGGCATCCAACATGCCCGGGGCCGCTATCTTCTCTTTCTGAACGCAGACGATGCGCTTGTGCCGCGCGCGCTCTGCGCTGTTGCGGACCTGCTTGAAGGAAGCTGCGATTCGCGGCCGGACATCGTTTTTGGCAACGTCCTGATACTCGGCGCAGATGGTGCTCAGTTCGAGGAGCGCGCCCGCCTCGAGCCGCTTCGGGACTACATGTCTCTTTACCACCCGGCGCTTTTTTTTCATCGCTCCGTTTTCGATCGGATCGGTTGTTACGACGAGCGTTACAGTCTGGCTATGGACAGTGAACTGGTGCACCGTGCGCTGGCCGCAGGCTGCACTTTTGCGGCTGTGGACCGGGTGCTTGCAGTGATGTCCCGCGGTGGGTTGAGCGATCGGCTGCATTGGCGGAGCCTTCGAGAGTATCAGCGTTCAGTCGTCGTGCACGGGCTCAGCAGTCGTGCCCGCAGTTTCTGCTACCTCGTGCGCCAGTACCTGGTGCACGAGGCGCTCAAAGTACCCTTGGTCAGGCGATGGCGTCTGGCCAGGCGTCAGTCCTGAAGCAGGCCGTGGAGCAGTTCCATGGCCCGTGCGTTGGTGGCCCTGACCGCCTCGCGGGTGTTGGAGGCATTGTGTGAACCGAACACGCAGTTGTCGAACCGCAGAAGTGGGTCATCGGTTGCCGGTGGTTCCTGCTCGAATACGTCCAGGGCAGCGCCGGCGATCCTGCCGCTCTGCAGCGCTGCCAGAAGTGCGGCCTGGTCGACCAGCGGGCCGCGAGAAACGTTGACCAGGTAGAGGCCCTCCTTTGCTGCCGAAAGCGCCTGCTCATTGATCAGGTGCCGATTGTCTTCGGTGAGCGCGCAGCACAACAAGAGAAAATCACATTCCTCCAGGCGGGCGGGCCACTCGGCGATCTCGTAGTTTTCATGCGGCTTGGCGTACGGGTCGTAGCCGATGACGCTGACGCCGGAAACGTTGAGACGACGGATGATTTCCTGGCCGATGTTGCCGAGGCCGACGACACCGGCCGTCTTACCGTGCAGGCTCGTCCCCTGGGGCTTGATCCAGCCACCGCTGCGCACGCTCTGATCGATGCTGCGGATGTGACGAACCAGGTTGATCAGATAGCCGTAGGCAAGATCAGCGACTTCATGATTGAACATGCCTGGCGTATTGGCGAAGCCGAGGCCGAGATCGGCAGCGGCAACCTGATCGATGTTGTCGACGCCCACACCCCATTTGATGACGGCGCTCAGGCTTCCCGAACGGCCTGCGGTGAGGACCCGGCGGGTGCCGGGGTCGTCGCCAGCGATCCAGCCGTCGCAGGTCGGTAGTACTTCGCTGAGCTCCTGCTCGGTAAGCGTCTGCACGACATCCGCGCAGATCGCTTCGAGGTTGAACTGCTCCGCCAGCTCATGGATCTGCTCCTGCTCTGCGAGCATCGGCGGGCAGCTGATGAACACTTTCTTCATAGTTTTGCTCTGGATTAGTCCCTGGTTGAGGCCAGCGCTTCGGCGAGCTGCCAGTCTTCGGGCTCGTCGATGTCGACGGACTCGAGCCTTGGCGTTTCGAACATCAGCGGGTTTTCGCCGATCCTTGCGTTGGTCGTCTTGAAGCTGTCTCGGGTAAAGAGATAGAGGCAGGAGTTTTCTTCGAACCACGGTTCGAGATCCTGGGTGCGGATCAGGTTGTTCGGATCGTGGTTGATGGCCTGCCCGTCTTTTCCGTAGAAGCGGGTCTGAAAGCGGTTGACCGAAAAGAGCGAGTCGGCATCTTCGCTCGACTGCAGCTCGGCGATGGCCCGTCCCAGCGTCTCTGAGCTGATGAATGGGTTCGTCGCATGGGTCATCAGGTAGAGATCGGCTTCTACGGCGTCGATGTCATCTTCGATGATCAGATTCATGCTGACAAAGTCACCAACCAACTCGTCTTTCCTGCGTCTCAGCAGCACACGTTCATCGGACTTGAGGTCTTCGTTGTCCAGGAGTTCGGGCGCATCCGTGTTGATGACCACGGTGTCGATGGCTGGCGTTGCAAGCAGGGAGTCGAGCATCCACCGGTAGAGCGGCTTGTGACCAAGCACCCGGAAATTCTTGCCGGGCACCCGCTCGCTGTTGCCCTTCATGGGCAGCAAAGCAACGATTTTCAATGTCTTTTCTTCATGTTGTGGGGTAGAAGTAGCGTCTTCTCGTGTCGGCAGAAAGACGACGCGAGGCATGAGAGCCAGTGTAGCTTCCCCAGTACTGGCAGGTGCGGAAGCGGATGATGTCGAGCAGTTCCTTTCTCAGGCAGCCTTCTTCCCGAGCGCGACGGCTGTCCATGCGCACCGCGCGCACGATGCAACGTATCAGGTCGCGGCGGGACATGTGCAAAGAGTGGTCGATCTCCTGGAGCGCCAGCGCTTCGCGTTCGTACCGCCAGCGGACCTGCGACCAGGTCTCGTCGTGAATGTGGTAAACGGCTGCGTCCTCTGCGAAGCCAACGTGATGACCCTTGCTCACCAGACGTTTGCCCAGATGCATATCTTCGAGCCCGGAAAGGTCTTCGTCAAAAGGAAACTCCAGCCACGCTGAACGCAGCAGCGCGGCGTTGGCGTTGTTGACGAAATATGGATGTGGTTTGGCGCCGCTGCCGTAGGTCTGCCTGAAAACCTGTTCTTCGCTGAATTTGGTGGTGTCTCTGCCGACCTGACTGCCATAACTGTAGGACAGTCGGCCCTCTCGAAGAGGCTGCGTAAGGTTCCACAACCAATCGCGATCGCAGGGTACGCAATGGCCGCTGATGAAGACCAGGTGTTCGCCTTCCGCTGCGGCGCAGCCCAGGTTGAGGGAGCGGCCGAAGGTGAATTCTTCCTTGTTGATGTGGACGATACGACATCCATGCTTCTGCGCAATGTCCAGCGTTGCGTCGGTGGAGCCGGAGTCCACCAGAACCACCTCGTGGTTTCTGCCCCGCATGTCCTGATCGTTAGCCATCTCGAGCAGCTCGTCCAGGTAACGCGCTTCGTTGAAGGTGCGGATGACGATCGAGGTATCCATCAGCTTTTGCGCAGGATGAGTGTCCGGTGGGTCTTGCTCAGCACTTCGTAGCCAGGGTGCTCCATGAGCACCCGGTCGCAGTAGGCGGTGACTTCAGGCCACTCGTCGGCGCCGTAATCGTCCACCGCCACAATGCCGCCGCTGGACACCATGGGCGCGTAGTTTTCGAAATCGCGGCGCACGCCGTCGTAGCTGTGGTCGCCGTCGATCAGCAGATAGTTGTAGCTGCGCTTGGATGCCTTGCTGATGATTTCCGGATCTTCGGACAGACCTTTCAGAATCGTCACCTGCTCCATATCGCACATCGCGTGAGCCAGATTCTGGCGCAGCACGGTCTCATTGATTGGCAGCCCCACCAGCGTGTCCAGTGCATCGGCATCGTAGTAACCCTCTAACGGGTCGATGCAGGTGATGGTGGCCGATTCGAACGCGTAGCGGAGCAGGTCCCAGACGATCGCGGAATTGATACCGAACAGCACGCCGATCTCGACATAGTTCAGGTGCTTATCCTTCAGGCTCATGAGTGCGATGGCGCGGCTCAGTGCTGCATGGATGCTCGTCGCCAGGCGGCCGAGACACTTGCTTTCCACCTGGCGGATCCGGTGGCGTCAGGTCCAGGCCGTATACCGATTTCGCTTCCTCAGAGAACTGTTCGAGTTCGGCCTTCTGCAGGTGGCGGGTGAACCGCTGGTAGTCGGGCTCGTTGCTCTGAAAGCGCTCCATGGCCGCGAAGTGACGCGCTGCCGGCTGAACGGCTTTCTGCTGCTCTTCCACCTTCGCCTGCCGCTCGCCAAGAATGCGTACCCGGTCTGACAGACGCGTGTGATCCAGCTTCTGCTCCAGCTTCAGGTTCTTCGTTCGCTCTTGCTGCAGCGCGTTTTCCGTTGAGTGGGTGTTTTTGATATCGCTGAGCTGACCCCGGAACTCAGACAGACTCTTCTTGGTCGCGGTCAGTTCCTGGAGCAATGCACGATGTCCGTCCAGCAGCGCACGATGCTCCTCCAGCAGCGCTTCGTGTTTGCTACCCAGCGCTGAAAGCGCCTGGCTCTGGTCGCCGACGAGCTGGGTCAGGGACTTGACCTTCCGTTCTTCGTTCTGCACATCCAACCGATGCTTGGCCAGATCGTATGCGAGGTCCGCCAGATCGAAGCTCTGCTGCAGCGACAGTGACGATTGACCTGGTTCTCTGGTTTTCTGCTTGCTTGTCACGGTTGGTGCCATTGTTTTGAGCTGGATATCTTCGCTGAGCGGACTGAAAATTCGCTGAACGGCGTCCACATTGTCAGGCGCAATTCCGTTGCTCCTGATGGCGACGGGACCGATCCAGCGCTGCATCTGGTCGGCAACCCACTGCATTTCTTCATCGGATCCCCCATCGGCGAATACAGGTTGGGCCACGCGGCCGTCGGCAGTGGTGTTGCCCAGCACAACAGTATTGCTCGCCTGGCCGTATTCACTCAGCGCATCGGTCAGTTGTGAGTTGCCGGCGTTTGGTTCAAGACCGACAGTCAGCTTCTGTGTGGCATCTGCCCGCGCGAACGGGTGCTCCCGGGCGCGGAGGGCGGGGATGTGCGATGGCGTGAGCATCTGAAAGTGCTTGCCTGCCCGCTCGCCGGTTTCAACATAGGCCTGCACGTTATCGCAGTGCCTCAGGTAGTATTCATCGTAGTCCAGTTTGAAAAATGACGGATGAACTTCCTGGATGTTGTTCATCTGGCCGACGAACTGGGTTTTTTCGTTGTGCTTCCAGAAGTAATCGTTCTGGTTCAGCGGGCGGCCGTCACAACCGAGCAGGTAGACGTTGTTGGCCAGCGTGCATCCCACGGGCAGCATCAGGAACGTGAGGATGTTGTCGGTCGTGTGCAGCAGAAAATTGGCCTCGAGGTCGAGGTTGATATCCAGCTTCACATCGAACGGCACAGCCATCGTTGATGCCGCGAGTTCTGGCTGCCAGAACGTGAACAGATTGAAATACTTCATCGGCACGATACAACGGTAACCGTACTGCTCGTGCGTTTCTGTCAATTTCTGTCGGAATTCGTGCGCATACTGTGAGCATCCGAAATGGAAGATCGGGTCTCCGAAGATCTGCACGTGGGGCGGCGCTGCCGCAAGCAGCTCCGCGTCGTTGATGACGCTGTTACAGATGATATTGATGCCATCTGCATACCGAAAATTCGTGTATCTGCTGACTTCAGGCCCCGAACAGAATAGATATGCATCGTTCAGGTGCGCAACTTCCCTGGTCAGTTCGTCGAAGCGCGCTTTGGAGTTGGCGATGATCTCGGCGTCGTTGCGCGGATGTCGATGGCTGATGTCGATGTATCGAGAGCCTTCCATTCGGTCGGTGTGGTCGACATCGAAGACCATGATGCCTTTCTTTCTGAGCTTCTGCGGAATGCCGCTGCCCAGAGCATCCAGCGCCGATGTGCCTTTCCACAGCAGGACGATGTCAGCCTTCTCGAGATCTCTGAGGGTTACAGGATCAGGCCGAACGGACAGCCACTCGGGCAGTTCGCTGGCGAAACGCTCAACTTCAGGCGTGTAGCCTTCGGGGACGAAGCGGTCGGGCTCCAGGCTCGACTGCATGCGAACGGAGCTCGGTGCGATCGGGCTGAGGTACCAGCAGGCGCGAGCGATCTGCTGCTGCAGATGTTCGGTCTCCTCGAACGCTGGGTAGTAGACGATGGCTGTCATTTCCAGGCGTCGCTCTCCGAGCGCACGTTGCCAATCATCTGGATGATCTCCGGCAGTTTCTGCTTGATGTCCAGGTACTGGTGCTGCAGGCCGTCGACATCTTTGTTCGCTTTACTGAGGTCCTTCTGCAGTTTTGCCAGGCCTTTTGCCAGGTGCTGCAGCTCTTCTGGTTTTGCCGCGTCTGCCGGTAGCTCGGCGAGCTTCTGCTCGAGAAGTTTCAGCTGCTGACGCAGCCGGCCCGTGGAGGCGCCCTGTTGCTGAAGGAGAACTTGAGTATGCTCGGCCTCAAATCGTGCGCGCTCGAGGGTATAGGCCAGGAGGTGCAGAACCGCACCAATCGTAACGATCGGCCCGAGCCAGTGCAGCCATGCCATATCCACTTCGGCTGCCAGCCAATCTGCCAGGAAGGGCGCACCCATTGCTGCCACCACCAGCAGCAAGCTGATGACGCCTTGAGTGCTGCCGAGGAAGCCGAAAAAGATCCTTGCGTGGTTTGCGATCGGGTTGGACGCTGGCATGTTCGTTACCTTCGGAGTCGGAGTCGGAGTGGCGGCGGGAGCAGGGGCAGCTGCGGGTGCCTCGGGGCGCGTTTGTTCTGACGCCTTCGATGATTTCTCTGCAGCCGGTTTCTCCGGCACCGGGGGCGCCAGCTTTCCGGGATTCTTCTCCAGGATGTGCTGCATGAACAGTGAGGCGATCTGGGATTCCTCGATCGGCTCTCTGAAGGCGAGAAAATTGCCCCAGGACTGATCGCTTTTCTGCTCCGCGGGCCACTGCACGAGACGGCACCATTGGTGGCGGATGCCATATCTGACGATGGGGTGCCATTCGGACATGAAGACCTGGTAGCCGTGGTCAACGAGAAATTGTGCAAGCTCCCGGTAGTCGTAGTCGATCTTCAGGGTTTTCGCATCTTCATATTCGCACTCGATGACCGCCGGTTTGAAGCGGTCCCATGGGAAGCCCTGGAGCACGCGCAGGTCGAACCCTTCGGTGTCGATCTTGAGGAAATCCACCTCGGCAATCGTCGTTCCATTCAGGTAGTCGTCGAGTCTGACCGTTTCTACCGTGTCGACCACTTTGTGGTTCTCGTGAAACGGCACCAGGCTCGAAATGCCGGTGCTCTGATCTGCTGCGTAAAAGTTGAGCTTCTCACCGCTCACGTTGCCGACAGCGTTGGGTGTGAGATGAAAGCGGTCGCTCTCCTGCCAGCGCTCCTGAATGTAAGCGCGGTTGTTCGGGTCGGGTTCGAATGCATGTACATCCCATCCGTCGTCGAGAAACTGTTTGAACGCAGAGCCGTGGTGGGCACCGACATCGATCATGGTGCCGCTCTTGCCGCGTGCAGCGAAGAAAGCGTGAACGACGGCGGTTTCATCCACGGCGATGTCGTCGTCTCGAGTGTATTCGCGGAGGCTCATATCGGCATTTCCTGCTGTTAGTCGAAGATAGTTGGCAAAGCGTTGGCGTACTCTGGCTATGGCGTGACGTTCCAAGGCGTAGGCTTTGGCTCTGTGTGCTGTTTGCGCTGTTTTTTCGGGCTGGTCCAGCATCTCGGCGATGGTCTGCTGCAGCTTCTGCTGGTCGCGCTCCGTCACGCATACGCCGAGATCGCGCTGGCTGATGTAGGCAATCGATGGAATTTCCGGTGGTCCATATGTCAGCACCGGCGCACCGGATGCCAGGCATTCCGGTGTTTTGTTGGCAAAAGAGTAGCGAGTGTACTCCCGGCTGACCGGGTCGAAGTTGTAGCAGAGCAGCACTGCATTGGCACCGGCCAGCAGGGCTGGATACTCACCTGCTTCCACCAGGGGAGAGACGGTGATTGCCGGATGCCCTTCGGCAATTTCCTGGCCGGGCTTCTGGAACCAGGGCATGGTGTAAATTTCGAGGCGGATATCGCGTCCCGAGTCGGCCAGAGACTTTACCGCCTTTCCGATGTCGCTGACGCTCTGTCTCTGCATGTCGTCGGCAAGCGCTCCGCAGTAGCGGATGACGAACGGAGAAGTTTTCCTTGCTGAAGGCAGGTTCTTCCATACGGCCGGGTCGATGCCGTTGGCGATGGAAGCAAAAGGAGTGCGGTACTGGGTGCTGTATGCCTCCGACATTTCCGGACAGATGGTGAGGTTGAAACGCGCTCGCCGGAAGTTCTGCTGCAAGTCCTCGAGCAACCACTGGCCTTCCTCGGTGTCTGCAACTCGGCAGCTCCAGTCGTCCATGGTATGCGTCATTAAAGGGGCCTCGGACGCCTGTATGAGCTTTGACGCCAGCTGGCAGTACTCGATCTTCGTATCGGCGGGGCGCAGGTAGATTGCCTGCGGCGCAAAATCCCGGACGGCCTGAATGATCTGTTGCTCCGGCACCTTGGCGGCATCGATCTGGCCGATCGCACGGCCTGGATGGTGCGCCCAGTAGATCTGCAGCAGGTCTTCGTCCGGCCAGTCGCGGAACAGATGACCGAGCAGCTGGCCGGTCGCAGACTCGCTGTCGATGCCGGAGAATGACAGCACCAGGGTTCTGGGTAACGGGCTACGGGCGTTCGTGTTCAAGGCTTGGAGCGTGTCCTTTAGCTCGATTGAGGCAGGCCATGATCTCGGCCCAGTCGTCTTCCGCTTGCTGGCGCAGCACGGTAACAGAGCCGTTGAGCATAATCACGCTGACAAAGGTCATTGCAGCGCTGCACACCGCCAGTACGGCGGCTGAAATCGTTGTATCACCCGCGGCAAGTCCGAGCACACCCGCGGCAAGAGCCGCGAGAGTCGCGCCGGCAGAGGCGGCCGCGGTCCGAGGTGCAGACACGTATTGCCAGAGGTTTGAAATGCGGGAACCCTTCGCCTCGTTCTCCGTCGCTCGGGCGGGCGGGGTCAACCGAAGCGCTTCGTCCAGCGGCAGGCGAGGGAAAACAGCCAGTCGGCTGCCGCTGGTGCAGTTCAGGATCACGTTGCCGCGCCTCTGACTGTGAACGCTGGCGGTAGCGTAGGCAATTTCCATGCGCTGGGGGTCTGCAGCCTGCCAGGTCTTCCCCGCGAAGTAGCCGGTGCTGAAATGATTTGGGTCCTGTTGTCCTTCCTGAAGGTGATCCCCTTCATTGGCGGCTGCCGGTTGAACGTACTGATGGTCGAAGCCGACCATGATCACTTTGCGGTAACCCAGGCAAAGGGCGAGCTGCAGGTTGAAGTAGCTCACTGTGGAGCGTGTTGAGAGCGGGTCGCCGATTCTGAGGGCCGGCGTGAAGTGTCCGTGCGCTGCGACTGCAACATCCGCTGCACCCTCCGGAAGCCAATAGGCGAGGTAGTAGGGGATGGCGACCGCAAAGCTGCGATCATGGAAAGGCTCCGGCCGTTGGCTGACCACCCAGGGATTGACCACGCTGAGAATGGTGATTCGCGGGGCCAGCTCCGGGTGATCCTCGCCGTAGTTTGCTGCCAGCACGTCGATACCGTCCAACCGGTCCCATTCCACCTGGTTCAGGCTCGGGCCGTTGCCGGCGACCACGCAGGTGTCTGAGGCACGGTTCTGAGCGAGTTCCGACAGCCTGTTCAACCCCCGGTTGATGAGCGCTTTTCGTTGGCTGTGCTGGATCGCCAGCGTGAGTCCTTCCAGCGGTTCGATGCGCTCCCGCAGAGGGTTTGCACCTCGGTGTTCCAGTGTGCGAAAGCCGGTGGGTGGCGTCTCGGGCCGCGGCAATGCTGTGTGGCCGTTCACTAGCGGCGTAGCTCCTGCACGTTGGCGAGGAACCAGCCGTACGTTTCCTCGAGGCCTTTCCGAAGCTCGACCTCAGCACGCCACCCCAGGCCGTTGATCAGACCGGTATCGAGCAGCTTGCGCGGTGTGCCGTCCGGCTTGCTGGTGTCGAAGGTCAATGCCCCCTCGAAGCCGACGACCTCCCGGATTGTCTGTGCCAGCTCGGCGATCGTCACGTCGACACCGGTTCCTACGTTCAGGTGGGATTGCTGAGGGCTGGTGTGGGCTTCGTACGTTGCTCTTGGCAGGTCGAGCGTGAACGTGACGGCCTGTGCCAGGTCGTCGACAAACAGAAACTCTCGTCTCGCCTGGCCGGTGCCCCACACCACCACTTCGTCGAGCTGCCGCACTTTGGCATCGTGGAACCGCTGCATCAGTCCGGGGATGACGTGGCTGTTCTCAGGGTGGAAGTTGTCTCCCGGCCCATACAGGTTGGTCGGCATGAGCGACCGGTAGTCGCGGCCGTGCTGCCGGTTGTAGCTTTCGCAGAGTTTGATGCCGGCTATTTTTGCGATGGCATAGGGTTCGTTCGTGGGCTCGAGCGCGCCGGTGAGGAGCGCTGCCTCGGTCATGGGCTGGCCGGCGAGCTTGGGATAGATGCAGCTGCTGCCGAGAAAGATCAGCTCCTGGACGTCATGATCGTGGGCGGCCTGGATGAGGTTCGCTTCGATCATGAGGTTCTGGTAGGCGAAGTCTGCAGGAAATTCGTTGTTGGCATGAATGCCGCCGACTTTCGCTGCCGCGATGATCACGGCATCAGGTCGGTGCTGCGCGAAGAATGATTCGACCTGGTCCTGTCTGACGCAATCGAGTTCGCTCCGGGTCGCAGTCAGAATCTGATTGCCCGACTGTTTCTGCAGGTTCCGTACGATAGCGGAACCAACCATACCGGCGTGGCCGGCCACGAAGATTTTTTTCTGAGTTCCCGTAGTCACAAAGGCGTCGTATTGGTGGGGAGCTGGAATTTTACCGGGGCCGGGTTGCTATAGAAAGGCGAAGCACTTGAACCGCTGTTCTGCCGCGGCTAGGCTCCCCGCTCCCTCCATTGATCATCTCGTCATGAAAGACCCTCGCTTCTACCGAATGTATGGCTACGACCTTGCTGTATTGCCAAATAAAAGGCTGCAGGAACTCGAACGTGACGTACCGGATCTCGAAACCGCTCGGACCCGCTCAGGCGCGTCCATCGGCTACCCCGGCTGGGGGCTGATCTATCAGCTGGCGCTCTGTTCTCTCGACCCGGATCGATTCAGCACGGTGGTGGAGACGGGCACCAATCACGGTTGCTCCTCGATCGTGCTGGCCCAGGCGATCAAGGATCGAGGGGTAGGCGGTGTGCTTCACACGATCGAGATCGATGAGGAGACGGCTGGAATCGCGCGAGGCAATATCGCAGCGGCAGGGGTGGGTGACCTGGTAGAGCAGCACGTCGGCGCGAGCCTCGAGGTGCTGCCGGGGCTGCTCGACACCCTGCCGGAAATCAACCTCGCGTTTCTCGACGGCTCCCATCTCATGAACGATGCTCTGACGGAGTTCGAACTGGTTCTGCCGAAACTTTCGCCGGGCGCGCTGGTCGTCTTCGATAACACCTATGAAATTGCAGAGCCGCACGAAGACCCGCGGGTACATGGCGCGCTGAAGGAAATCATCGGCCGAGGCGAAGGCAACCTGATCAACCTGCCGTACGTGTCCTGGTACACCCCAGGCGTGGCAATCTGGCAGAAGGCGCCGTTCTAGCGCCTTCTTCTACACTCACTCATTCGGGG
>JAUIKX010000307.1 GCA_030430515.1 Gammaproteobacteria bacterium
ATCGCTGCCGTCTGTGCATCGATCGCCCCATCCTGAGCCAGCAGGCGTGCCTGCAGCCAGTAGCGATCGACGATGGCATCGTCTCCCTGAAGCCGATGGGCGGCCTCGAAGCTCGCGTCTGCCTGCCCGAACTGCCCGGCATCAAGGTAGACCCTGCCGAGCAGAAAGTGGCTTGCACCGTCGGCAGGCCGGGCTCGGAGCCGCGCCTCGAGCCGCTCCTGCCAGCGGCCCAACTCCAACGCAGTCAGAGACTGCTCGAGAACCACCTGCCCGTTTGCAACCTCATGCGCATGAGGGTCACCAACGCTGCGGTAAGTGAGGACGCAGGCGATCAGTACGACAGTCAGCGACAGCGGAACGATCCAGCGCCGGCCTGAACCGGCAACAGCTGGATCTTCCTGTTCGGTGAGCTCCGCGTGCTCATCGAGCAGCGAAGCATCGAGTTCGGCGATCAACTCAGCAACGTGCCCTGCGTCGCTGGCATCCGTGGCGAGCTCTTTACGCCGGGCGAGATACAGACTGCGCAGAACGGCATCACGGGTCGCTGCATCGGGGCCGGAACGTGAGCGCCAGAGACAGAAACCAGCAAAAGCGGCGACAAGCACGCTGCAACCGACTAAGAACAACACGAAGTTTCCAAAAGTAAACGCTGGCCGACGCTTTGTCCGGCACCCAGTAACGTGAACCGATATACTGACAGACGCCATCAAGCGGAGAAAGGATCTCATGTCTGACCTCGTCGGCGAGACAATCGGCCCCTACCGCATCACCGAGCGCCTCGGACGTGGCGGCATGGCAGATGTGTACAAGGCGTTCCACACCAAGCTCGAAATTCACCGGGCGATCAAATTCATCCGGCCGGAGTTCGTCACCTCCGACGATTTCCGCGCGCGCTTTCAGAAGGAAGCTCAGGGTGTGGCGATGCTGCGGCACCCCAACATCGTGCAGATCCACGACTTCGGCGAAAGCGAGCACCGCTACTACATGGTGATGGAGTACGTCGAAGGCGAAACACTCAAAGAAAAGCTTGCCAGACAAGGCTCCCTGCCGATTCCGGAAACCATCGAACTCACCCGGCACATTGCCAGCGCGCTGGCTTACGCACACGGCCGGGACCTGATTCATCGCGACATCAAGCCCGACAACATCATGATCGATACGGACGGGCGGCCGGTACTCATGGACTTCGGCATCGCCAAGCTCCTGACCAACGAGACCCAGCTCACTCAGACGGGCATGGGCATCGGCACGCCCGCCTACATGGCGCCCGAGCAGGCCAAAGCTCTGGAAGTGGGTCCGCCGGCCGACATCTACGCATTGAGCATCGTGCTCTTCGAAATGCTGACCGGGCAGGTACCGTTCAGCGCCGACACCCCGATGGCCGTGATGCTCAAAGCGCTGAGCGACCCCATGCCCATGCCGAGATCCTTCAACGCCGACATCAGCGAAGCGTTGCAGGGCGTCATTCTGACGGGTACCGCAAAAGAGCCCGAACAGCGCTATCAACGCGTGCAGGACTTTCTCAACGCGCTGGACGCAGCCGCCCAGCCGACCGCGCAAGGATCGAACGAACCGACCAGCCCGGCGCCTGCTGCGCCAGCGGCGAACGCAACGCCCCCCGGAAAACGCGGTCGCACACCGGTGTACATTGGTGTCGCCGCAGCACTGATCGTGGCAGTCGGTGCAGGCTATCTCCTCATGCCGGGTGACGCCGACTCCGCCCCGGAGTCGGGTCGAGACGAGGAACCGGTAGCGCAGGCCACCCCGCAACCAGCGACCGCCGCAGCAGCCGAAACCACATCCACACCCGGAAATCCGACAAGCCAGCCAACACAACCACCCACAGCAATCGATGAATCATCCGTCAAATACGCCTATCGGCAGGAGATTGCCGCTGACGAAGTCGTGAGCTCGCAGATTCCGCTCGAAGCAGGAGATACCGTCTTCCTGCAGGTCTACGACACCGCTCACACCACCGACTTCCGCCTGATGAAACCAGATGGCAGGGAGCAGGTGTTCTCGAGCTACAACGATGCTGGGCCGGTAGAAATCGAACAGTCCGGGAACCACGAACTTTCCATCTCGATGCGCAGCGGCCGAAGCGGCGCCGTCGATGTGGAGCTGCTCAAGATTGAACCCGCGGTCATCGAAGCCGGCGAACTCGCAGCCAACGCGTACTTCTCCGGGCGCACGGACTGGCCCGGCCAGCTCATCGCAGGCACCCTCAACCTCGAAGCGGGCCAGCACGTCTACCTGGACGTGGTACGCAGCGACGTGACCACCGACTTTCGCCTGCATTCACCCGACGGCCGCAAGCAGATCTTTTCGAGCTACAACGACACAGGGCCCGTGGAGGTGGACCGTAGCGGCGCCTACCGGTTCACCGCCGACCCGCGCTCAGACACGAAGGGAGACTTCGAACTGAGGCTCGTGGTGCTGGACCCGCCGGTCATCGATGGCGGTGCGTACGAGCTGAACACCTTCTTCTCAGGCGAAACCGCACAACCGGGTCAGGCGGTGAAATACACCGTCAACCTGAAGGAAGGCGACGTCCTCTTCTTTCACAGGGAGCGCGCAAGCAAAACCACGGATTTCACGCTCACCGCCCCCGACGGACGCACAAAGGTGTTCAAAACCTATGGAGACTCAGGCCCGGTAGCGACCCGATCCACAGGCCTGCACACTCTGCATGTGGACCCGAGATCAGACGCCGTCGTGGAGTACGAAGCCATTCTGTATCGCCTGCAGCCCCCACTGATCGATGGCGGCCGGGTCGACGCAGGAGACACGATTTCAGGCGAGAGCCGGCAGCCCGGACAGACCCTGGAGTACGCCGTTCAGTTTCCCGAAGGCGGGAGTTGGGCGTTCAAACGTATCGAAACCAGCGGCACGACGGACTTCCGCCTCTTCGGGCCGAACAACGGCAAGAAGTATATGGACACCTACTCTGACGTTCGCAGCTTCGAAATCCCGGAAGGAGGAACCTACCGGTTGGAGGTCGACCCGCGCAGCGATGGGTTCGGGCCTTTCTCGGCGCGTTTCGAACGACCCTGAAGCAACATCCCTGAAGCAAGGAAAGGAATAGCAAACATGGCAAACGAGAAATTCGACATACGCGGATTGAACCACCTGGCACTGGTCTGCAAAGACATGAAGCGCACGGTGGATTTCTATTCCGGATTGCTGGGTATGCCGCTGACCAAAACCATCAACCTGCCGGGCGGTATGGGGCAGCACTTCTTTTTCGACATCGGCAACGGCGATCAGCTGGCATTTTTCTGGTTTCCCGATGCGCCCGAGAGTCAGCCCGGTATCTCTCACCCTGCCTCATTCATCGGCGAGGGCCCGTTGACGACGGCGCACGCGTCCATGAACCACGTGGCTTTCGACGTGCCTGCCGAGAAGGTCGAGGAATATGCCGAGCGTCTGCGTGAGGCCGGGGTGAAGGTGTCGCCGATACTGAATCATGACGACACCGAAGCGCAGATCAGCGCCGATGTGAATGACACGACCTTCGTCCGCTCCATTTACTTCCAGGACCCCGACGGCATCATGCTGGAATTTGCCGGTTGGACCCGGGAGCTGACCGAAGCGGACGTCAATGCCGAGCCCATGAGCGCCGCCGACTGACGGCGCTCAGGCGAGACGAATCAATCGTCCACGGCGCCCAGGATGTGCAGCAGGCTCATGAAGAGATTGTAGATCGATACGAACAACGTCACGGTGGCCATGATGTAGTTGGTCTCGCCACCGCGGATGATGTTCTGGGTCTCGAACATGATGAGGCCGCACATCAGCAGCACGAAAAGACCCGAGACCGCCAGCGAC
>JAUIKX010000308.1 GCA_030430515.1 Gammaproteobacteria bacterium
GTGATGGTGTTTGCGCGTTCACCCGTTCCCGGGACGGTAAAACGTCGACTTGCTGCAACGATCGGTGAGGAAGCAGCGCTGCGGGCACACTGTGAACTGGTCGAGAACGTGCTCACCCGTCTGGAATCGCTGAGTAGTGCCTCATGCGTTCGTGAGATCTGGGTGACCGGCGGGCTGCAGATGCCGACGGTCAGGGAGTGGTCGCGAATTTTTCAGGCACGGCCGAGGGAACAGGTAGGTGTGGACATCGGCGCATCCATGCGTCATGCCTTAAACAGTCATCTCCGAATGGGGCGCTCGGCAGTTCTGATGGGCAGCGATGTTCCGCCACTCGATGTGCGCATCGTGGAAGAGGCGCTGAACCAGCTGCAGAGCCATGATGTGGTGATCGCCCCTTGTGAGGACGGCGGATACGGTCTCATTGGTGCCAGCCGACCGGTCAATGAGCTCTTCGTGGACATTGATTGGGGCACCGACCGGGTCTTTGCGCAGACCATGGAGCGGGCGCGTGAAGCTGAACACACGGTTGCGGTGCTCGAAACCGTATGGGATGTGGACGACTTCAGCGATTGGGAACGCTTTCGCAATTGGCGCGATGGAAATCCAGGTTCGTGATGGCGTTCCGCGTCATCTGAGCTGAGCGGTCGTAGTCTCGCAGCGAGAGAGTTTTCCACCGCTGCGGCGACTTTATGGACCAGACGCCTGACTACTACGCACTCCTGCACGTGCACCCGGACGCCCCGGTAGAGATTATCCGAGCCAGCTATCGAACCCTCATGCAGCGTCTGAAGGCTCATCCGGATCGGGGGGGTGACCATGCGCGAGCAGCGCTGATCAACGAAGCGTACGCGACGCTCAAGAGCGCCGAATCGCGACGCAGGTACGATGCAACCCGAGAGCGAACAGCCGCCGCTCGACCGCTGCAGGCCGGGTACGTCTGTCCGAACGGCGTGTGTCCGTTCTGCCAGGTCGACCTCGCCGGAGATGCCGATGAGTCGTGCCGCCGCTGCGATGCGCCGTTGTCTCCTCCAGCCTTTGAAAACGCCATAGACGACGACCGCCAGATCAACCGGTTGGCGCGATGCCAGGAGCTGACCATCCTCACCGAATGGGGGCGCCCGGCGCTGACCGCACGTTCCCGCGATGTATCGCCGCTGGGCATGCTGATTGATTCTTATGGAGATGGAGAAGCAGGCGAGGCGCTGTCGGTAGGCCAGGTGCTGATGGTAACGAGCGAGCAGCTCAAAGCCGTGGCGCGGGTCGTACGCACCGATCAAACAGGTGGCCGGCATTCTGCGGGGCTTGCGTTTCTGACGCTCAAGTTCCTGAAGACCCGGGGAGCGTTTGTCGCCATAAAGGCTTGATCCCGCCGCGTTGATAGCGTCCCATACAGCGATCGATCAGCTAAAAGGGAAAGGCACATGTCCGGGGCGTTGGAAGGGATCAAGATCATTGACGTTGGGCAATTGGTTCAAGGTCCACAGGCCGCCGCGTTGATGTGCGACATGGGTGCCGAAGTCATCAAGGTCGAGCTGCCGAACGTGGGCGATCTGTCCCGCTGGATCTTTCTGTCTGAACACGACCAGCGCAGCGCCTATTTCGAAGGCAGCAACCGGGGCAAGAAAGCGATGACCATCGACCTGCGCCTGCCCGAGGGGGTCGATGTATTCAAACGCCTGGTCGCTGATGCAGATGTGCTGATCAGCAATTTCAAGAACGGTACGCTTGAAGAGTGGGGCCTTGGGTACGACGACCTGAAAGGTCTGAATCCCGGTCTGATCTGGGCGGCGGGCAGCGCATTTGGTCCGGTGGGGCCGGATTCCGACCGCGAGGGCGCTGACCTGGCGGGTCAGTGTGCGGGTGGCCTGATCAGCACGATCGGGCAGGATGGCGGGCTGCCGTCGCCGGTCGGGGTGACCATCGCGGATCACATTTCTTCCCAGCATCTGGCGGCCGGGGTTCTGGCAGCGCTGGTACATCGCGGCCGCACCGGTGAGGGGCAGAAGGTTGAAGTGTCTCTACTCGGTGGCCAGATCTGGGCCCAGGCTTCGGAGTACAGCCACTATCTGATGAGCGGCGAGGTGCCTGGACGAGCGAATTTTGGACATCCGCTCTTGCGCGGCGTGTACGGCATTTTCGAAACAGCCGACAGCTGGATCGGCATCATCGGCGTGCCGCCGGCTGCCCGTGATGCCTTTTTCATTGCGGTGGAGCACCCGGAGCTTGCGCTCGATCCGCGTTTTCTGGGAATGATGGCCAGGCGTGAGGACATGCAGGAGCTGTTTGCGGCGTTGAACCCGGTGTTCCGAACAAAGACGACAGCGCAGTGGTGCGACGTCCTCAGAGATATGGGCGTTCGCTATGCGCCGGTCAATGACTACGCCGCTGCGTCAGCCGACCCGGGCGTCTGGGAAAACGGCTATCTGCGCGAAGTAGACGACAGCTCTGACTGCTCGGTTCGAGTAGTGGGTTCACCCATCCGTATGAGTGCAACGCCGGTGGAACCCGCTGCAAGAGCACCCGAACTCGGAGAGCACACGGATACGCTGCTCGACGCGTTGGGTTATGACGCCGAACAGATTGCCAGGCTCCGGCAGCTCGGCGCGGTCTAAAGCGCCGTTGCGGCATTCAGAGCCGGGACAACTGTGCAATACGTTCCTCGTTGCTGCTCGTCTGGCGTAGCCGCAGGCTGATGGTGATGGAGACGAGCAGCAGTCCGATCGTCAGCCCCGTCCAGAACCCATATACCCCCATGGCGTCGAATGGTGTCCAGCCGAACGCCAGGGCAATGCCCAGCGGCAGGGCGATCGCCCAGTAGCCGACGAGGTTGTAGATCATCGGCATCCGGGTGTCTTTGTATCCGCGTAGCGCACCCGAAGCGACGGCCTGCGTGTCATCGACGAGCTGGTACACGGCGATGAATATCAGCAGGCTGGCCGCCATCTCCAGAACGGCGGGGTCATCGGAATAGATGCCGACCATCTGATGACGGAAGAGAATGAGCAGCGCACTGACGATCAGCGCGTAGACCAGGCAGAAACGGTAGGCCACACCGGCACTTTTTCTGGCCGCCTGCAGGTCGCCTGCGCCGACAAACTGCCCAACGCGAATGCCGGCGGCGGCACCCAGCGTTGACGGAATGACATATGTCATCCAGTTGAGGTTGCCGGCAATGCTGTGCGCCGCGAGTTCTATGGCGCCGATCAGTGCCACCAGAAAGCCGATCACAGAGAAGAGGGACATTTCCAGAAACATGGTGAGGCCGATGGGCACGCCAATCTGCAGTATGCGCAGAATTTCGTGTGTATCGGGTGGGGACAAACGGGAAAAGGTCTGTGTGCGCTTGAAGAACGGCTTCCGCACGACGAACGCCATGAGGAGGAGCTCCATCCAGAAAACCACAGCGGTCGCGTATCCGCAGCCGACGCCGCCCAGCTCCGGAAACCCGTACTCTCCGTAGATCAGCGCATAATTGAGAAACGCGTTCGCCGGCAGAACCGAGCCCGCAATGACCATCGGCGGACGGGTATGCCCCAGCCCCTCGCAGGTGTTTCTGAGGGCAACGTAGAGCACGACGGCAGGAATGCCCCAGCACACGGCCTCTAGATACCGAGTGGCGATATCGCTCACCGCCGGAGTGATACCCGTAAGCTCGAAGAGCCAGCGGCAGTTGGTGATGCAGAGCATCAGAAGCGCCGCGGCGAAAATGGCGATCCACAACCCCTGACGCACCCGCGGGCCCACCTCGTCTGTTGCGCCCGCTCCGGAAAGCTGGGCGACGATCGGTGCGAGCGCCATGGTGATGCCGGTCAGAAGCAGAAAA
>JAUIKX010000014.1 GCA_030430515.1 Gammaproteobacteria bacterium
AGGACGGTGCTTGGTAATGCTGCGCGGGAACCCGAGATCGTCGATCTTGCCCAGTGTCTTAACGCCATGGGTGCGAAGATTTCGGGGCATGGCAGCGACACCATCACCATTGAAGGGGTGGAGGCGCTGCATGGGACCGATTACCGGGTCATGCCGGATCGTATCGAGGCGGGCACTTACCTCGTGGCGGCTGCGGCGACCCGGGGCTCAGTGGAGCTGAGCGATGTGCAGCCCGAGACCCTCGGTGCGGCGATCGAGCGGCTCGAAGCGGCGGGCGCCGAAGTGACCCATACGGAAAACACCATTCGTCTGGATATGGGCGGGCGGCGGCCCAGGGCCGTCGATATTGAAACGGCGCCTTATCCTGGGTTCCCAACAGACCTGCAGGCGCAGTTCATGGCGATGAATGCGGTCGCAGAAGGCGATTCGACCGTGCATGAAACGATTTTTGAGAATCGCTTCATGCATGTGCAGGAGATGCTCCGGCTCGGGGCCGACATAGAGCTGAAAGACGCATCGACCGCGATCGTGCACGGCGTGCCCGAACTGAAGGCGGCGCCTGTCATGGCGACTGATCTGCGCGCCTCTTTCAGCCTCGTGCTGGCGGCGCTGGTGGCGGAAGGAACAACTGTCATCGATCGGATTTACCATATCGATCGCGGATACGAGAGAATTGAAGAAAAACTGGGGCAGTTGGGCGCAGACGTCAGTCGCGTCCGTTGATCGGTCCATTCGTCCCTACCCAACAGGCAGATAAGCAGGAACCATGAGTCTCACAATCGCGCTCAATCGCGGCCGCATTCTAAAAGAGTGTTTACCCATGCTGGCTGAAGCCGGTATTGAACCGCTGGAAGACATCGATTCCAGCCGCAAACTGGTGTTCGAAGCGACAGGCGGCCATAAGCTCATCGTCATGCGGGGCTCTGATGTGCCGACCTACGTGGAGTATGGCGCCGCCGACGTGGGCATCACGGGTAAGGATACGATACTCGAGTATGGGCGCGATGCGCGCTTCTATGAACGCCTCGACCTCGGGATCGGGCGTTGCAAGCTGATGACGGCGATGCCGGAAGGCGAGGAGATGGGCAACGGTCCGCTGACGGTCGGTACCAAGTTCGTCAACATCAGCCGCGCGTATTTCGAAGAGCTCAATCGGCACGTGACTCTTATCCCGCTGGCAGGCGCAATTGAAATTGCCCCGATCATGGGGCTGGCTGACCTGATCGTCGACATCGTCGATACAGGTAATACGCTCCGCGCCAACGGACTCACAGCGCGCGAAACCATTGCTGATATCAGCACCCGACTGATCGTCAATCGCGCGGCTCAGAAAACCCGCTTCGATGACGTGCAGTCGCTCGTTAACAAGCTCCGGGAAGTGGTGGCGGGCTGATGCTGAGGCGCCTCGACAGCAGGTCTGCAGATTTTCGGCAGGCGCTTGATGCGGTTCTGTCGTTGGAGCTGCGTGAAGACCCGCAGGTGGCGGTGACGGTGCAGGACATCATTGCCCAGGTGCGTGCGCGCGGTGATGAGGCGGTCATGGCGCTCACGCAGAAGTTCGATCGCTGTGAGTTTGCTCAGCCATCTGCCATGGAGGTTGCGCCGGAAGCGCTGAAAGGTGCGTTTGTGGCGCTGCCGGAGGAGACCCGCAACGCACTTGAGGCCGCCTGTGAGCGTATCCGTGACTACCACAACCGTCAGGAGACGGAAGACCTGCTCTACGAGGACGGCCAGGGAAACCGCCTGGGCCAGCGATGGACCCCGGTGGACCGTGCCGGAGTCTATGTGCCCGGTGGTCGTGCGGCTTATCCTTCGAGCGTGCTCATGACGGTTGTACCAGCTCGCTGCGCCGGCGTGCGTGAGGTTGTGCTCGTGGTACCCACGCCAGGTGGTGAACGCAATCAGAGTGTGCTCGCAGCAGCCCATGTGGCCGGTGCGGATCGGGTGTTCACCATCGGCGGTGCGCAGGCGGTGGCGGCGCTGGCCTACGGCACCGAGACGATTCCCCAGGTCGACAAGATTGTTGGTCCGGGGAACGCGTATGTCGCTGCGGCCAAAAGGCAGGTGTTCGGGCAGGTCGGTATCGACAGCATCGCTGGCCCTTCCGAGGTGCTGGTCATTGCGGACCGCAGTGCCCCTGCGGAGTGGGTGGCGCTGGACCTGTTCTCCCAGGCAGAGCATGACGAGATGGCTCAGGCGTTGCTCATCAGCCCAGACCCGGCGGTGCTCGACGCCGTTGAGGGCGCCATGGGGCAGCTGCTCGAAGCGCTGCCTCGCAAAGACATCATTAGAGCGAGCCTCGAAGCCAGGGGAGCGGCCATTCTCGTGCGGGATATGGAAGAGGCAGCAGAGATCGCCAACCGGGTTGCGGCGGAGCATCTGGAGCTCATGGTGGCTGAGCCGCAGGAGTTGCTGGCGAGCATCCGCCATGCCGGAGCGATATTCGTTGGCTCTCATACCGCGGAGGTGCTCGGGGATTACGTCGCTGGACCATCCCATGTGCTGCCCACCTACGGCACCGCGAGGTTTTCGTCGCCCCTTTCAGTCTACGACTTCAAAAAGCGTACCTCGATCATCGATCTGACCGCGAAAGGGGCTTCGACGCTGGCGGCGACGGCGCAACATCTCGCGGAAACCGAAGGCCTGTCAGCTCATGCGGCAGCGGCGGCAGCGCGCCGGTCCAATTTCTAGCACGAGCCTCAGCTCTGTGCCGGCCGCTCACCTGCGGAAACGCTGACTTCGACGAGTTGCCCGCGCCGTTCCAGGGCGAGATGCAGAGTCTCCCCTGGTGCGAAATCAGCAACGATGCGGCTGAAACTCTGCGTGTCATGTACCGGAATACCGTCGATGGCGACGATGATGTCGCCCGGCTGCAGGCCCGCCCGTGCCGCAGGCCCATCGGGCAGAATGCCGGCAATCTGCAGCCCCATGTTGTCCTGAACCGTCTCGGCGGAAACTTCCACACCCAGCCATCCCCGCCGAACGCGGCCGCTCTCCACGATCTGAGTGAGCACGGAAAGCGCGAGGTCGGATGGGATGGCGAAACCGATCCCTTGAGAGCCTCCGGAGCGGGAAAAGATCATGGTATTGATGCCGATCAGCGCGCCATCCTCATCGATCAGCGCACCACCTGAGTTGCCCGGATTGATCGCCGCATCGGTCTGGATGAAATCGTCGTAGGGGCTCGCGCTCACGCCGGCGCGGCTGGTGGCGCTGATGATGCCCTGGGAGACGGTCTGGCCGATGCCGAACGGGTTGCCGATGGCCAATGCGATGTCGCCCACCCGTACGTCGGCAGACCGGGCGATGGATATCGGCGGCAGGCCGTTGCCGTTGACCTTGATCACTGCGAGGTCTGTTTCCGGGTCGCGGCCGATGACCGTTGCGGAAGTCGCCTGACCATTCGCCAGCGCGACGATGATTTCATCTGCTTCCTTGATGACGTGATCATTGGTCAGCACGTAGCCATCGGGATGTACCACCACGCCAGAGCCGAGGGAGCTTTCCTGCCGGCCGGCGAGGCGGTCACGGAATTGCTCGCACCACTGCCGGTATCTGGGAAGGTCGCAGATCGGCGGGCGCACAGACTTACTCGAATAGATGCTGACGACGGAAGGTGCGGCCCGTCCGACGGCATCCGAGTAGCCGCTGCCCGTTTCTTCGCGGTTCAGCCAGAAAGCGGCGATACCGCCAACAACGATGCCGACCAGGGCCGGCAACAGCAGGTAACGTAATGAGGAGTGCATGGAGGATTGCATAGAAGTCCATATTGTCGGAAAGTCTGCCGCCCTATGCGACCCCTACAACGATACGAAGCCGCGCTCGAAGGCGGCGAGATTACACCAGACGACCTGCAGCGTCGTGTCATGACGCTGCTCGACGACCTCTTCGGGCGGCTCCACGAACAGACTGCCGGCAGTCTGTTCGGTCGGGTGAAGTCGCTTTTCTCAGCTCAGGCGCATGTGCGTGGGCTGTATCTGTGGGGTGGCGTTGGGCGTGGCAAAACCATGCTGATGGATCTCTTCTGTGAATGTCTGGACGAATCAGAGCGCCAGCGGATGCACTTCCATCGTTTCATGCAGCGTGTGCACAATGAGCTGACCACACTCAAAGGCACGGCCAATCCGCTGCATAAAGTGGCGGACCGCCTGATCGCGGAGGGTCGTGTGATCTGCTTCGATGAGTTTTTCGTGTCCGATATTGGCGATGCGATGATTCTGGGCGAGGTGTTCGCAGCGCTCTTCGAACGTGGCGCGGTGCTGGTGGCCACCTCCAATGTGGAACCGGCCAACCTATACGCTAACGGGCTGCAGCGCAGCCGCTTTCTGCCGGCTATCGACCTGCTCTACGAGCATACCGAGGTCTACCACGTAGACGGTGATACCGACTATCGGCTGCGGGTGCTGGAGAAAGCGGAGCTTTACCATCATCCGCTGGACGATGCGGCTGTGACCTCGCTTGCGCGGAGCTTCGATGCGTTGTGTGTAGAGCAGCCGCAGATTGATCAGACGATTGAGATTCTGGGAAGAGAGATACGCGCCGCCCGCCTGGCGGACGATGTGGCCTGGTTCGAGTTCTCCGAGCTGTGCGAAGGCCCCCGCAGCCAGAACGATTACATAGAACTTGCCCGGGAGTTCCATACGGTTCTGCTGGCCAATGTGCCGGTCATGACCACCCGCAATGAAGATGCGGCGCGCCGGTTCATCAGCCTTGTGGACGAGTTCTACGACCGTTCCGTGAAGCTCATCATCTCGGCAGCGGCGCCGATCCAGGGTCTGTACGATGGCGAGCGGCTGACATTCGAATTCGAACGCACCCGCTCGCGGCTTCTGGAAATGCAGTCAAAGGACTACCTCGCGCGCATCCACAAAGCCTGATGCACGCCTCAGCCGGCTGAAACGTTGGAACCTATGAGGTCCAGTCTCGGCTCGTTCGGTGCAAGCCACTCGTCGCCGATGACCTGTGCGACCCGAAGCTCTTCAGGAATGTTGTCGATGCCGATCATTCGATCCGCCCACTGGTTCCAGTGGTAGATGCGTGCCTCCTGATAGCTGAGCGGTACGCCTTCGAAGCCGTCAGATTCCATGGCTTTCTGGATCCAGGCGCCGAACTGGGTGTCTTCCTGCAGCACCTGGTTGAGCTCGGAGCCGTCAGGCGTGGTCCAGACGTTATTCAGCTCCTCGGGCGGGCTGCCGCCTTCACCTGCACCGTGGTACATGGTCCATACCTCGAAGCGGCAGCTGTTGATGCCGGTCGGCCAGAACAGCAGCGGTGGAATGGTCTGATCGCTGAGCGGCGAGACCCAGTTGGGGAACACGCCGTACGATTGCGTGCACGTGCGGCCGATCTCGCTCACGGTATCGATTCTTGGGAATGCCGCGCGATCCATGGCGCTCTGCGGCTTGTTGTCGATGATCTTGTTGGGTGCCACCATGCGGCCGTGGCCGTTGGCATAGAACACATTGACGTTGCGGCGATCGTCGAGCACTGGTGCGACTGTCGTGGGGTGGATGCTGCGCACATGGTAGACCTCGGTATTTGCCTCCATGGCCACTTTCCAGTTGCACTGCAGGTCGAACGCCTGCCGGCTCACCAGCCGGCAGTTTTCGAACTGAAACTCCCGCCACTCTTCAGCCACCGGGCCGAGCCAATCCAGAAGCGATACCGCATTGTCGTCGAAATTGACGAAAATCAGGTTGCCGAAACGTTCGCAGCGAACGGGCTTCAGGCCCCTGCAGGAAAAGTCCAGGCCGGTGAAATCCTCTGCATCCCGCACGGCAAGCAGGTCGCCGTTCAGGTCGTAGCTCCAGCCGTGATACTTGCAGGTCAGTCTGCTGCGCTTGCCTGACGCTTCGGTCACGACCGGGGCGCCGCGATGCCGGCAGGTGTTGTAGAAGGCGCCGGTGTTGCCGTCGTTGTCGTGAACCAGGATGAGCGGCTGGCCCGTGTTGTCCCAGAGTTTGAAGCAACCGGGCTCGGGAATTTCGTCGATATGACCGGCGAACAGCCATGCCTTGCGCCAGATATGAGCCTTTTCAAGCTCGTAGAACCTCGGGTCGACATAGCGGCCGGCGGGGATGTCGGGCAGCTTCGGAAAGCCCTCAGGCGGTGCGGTTCGCGCGGCTTCGAACTCCATCAACAGCCGCAGGTTGTCTATGTCTTTCTGCTCCATCTTGATCCTCCTCAGAAATGGCTCGCTGTTTTCAGCAGATGGTCGAGGCCAGCCATGGACTGGCTTCGAAACTGTTCGGGTTCGACGATGCCTTTGGTGAGCAGCACGATCATGCCCCAGCTCTGGGCCACGATCTGCTTTGCCAGTGCATCAGTGTCGGTATCGGTGGCAAGCAGAGTGGTTTCTGCGGCCAATTGCGCGCGGGTGAACCTCACAGCATCGCGCATCAGCATGGCGACCAGCGGGTGGTCGTTATCCGCCTGCATGAGAGAGATCGTCATGGCCCTCGCATATGCAGGGTTGGTCAGAACCTGATCGATTGCCGCCAGCCGGCTGGCGCGGATCGATGCAAACCCGGGGGCGATGCTCGGCGACAGGTCGCGATAGTCGGCGATGACCTCTCCGATGGCTGCCAGAAGCAACTCATCTTTACTGCCGAAGGTGTTGTAGAGGGTTTTCTTGACGACCCCTGCACGCTCGGCCACCGCGTTCATGGTGACGCAGTCAAATCCCTGCTCGGTGAGCAGTTCGCGCGTGGCGGCGAGCATTGCTTCGCGCCGCTGCGCAATCATGGGTGAGTTGTAGCTGCGAGCAGCGATCGACATGATGTTCCCCTCGTCGGTTACCGTGTTTAAAACGTACACGGTAAACTTACACCTGAGTGTAAAGCTGGCGGGCACCGTCAGGCAATACCTCGGGTTTTCAGCATGAAGCGGTGCCCGGCGGTAAATGCTGTTGTAAACTACCTGCGCCTCCTCTATCATCCGCGCTCCCAAAATCAGGGGTGGTAACGCACCTTGAAAACTGTCAGCACAAAACCGCATGAAGTTCGCCGCGACTGGGTGGTGATCGACGCCGAGAACCTGGTCCTAGGGCGGCTGGCGACGGAAGTTGCCCGTCGGTTGCGAGGTAAGCACAAGCCAGAATACACGCCGCACGTGGACACCGGTGACTACGTTATCGTCATCAACGCCGCAAAAGTGCGAGCCACCGGCAACAAAGAAACCGATAAGGTTTACTATCGGCATACCGGCTATCCCGGCGGCATCAAGGGCACGAGCCTCGGCCGCATGCGGGAGACCTATCCCGAGCGCATCATCGAGTCAGCGGTCAAAGGTATGTTGCCGAAAGGCCCTCTGGGTCGTGACATGTACCGCAAGCTGCGCGTTTACCCGGGTGCCGAGCATCCGCATACTGCGCAGCAGCCACAGGCACTGGAGCTCGCCTGAGCGAACCAGCTTCTATAATACGAAAAGCTCTTGGAGCACAGCTTTCAGAGCACACATAGAGAGACCTTTCGAGTCATATGGCAGATTCAGACTACGGAACCGGGCGGCGCAAGACTGCTGCCGCGAGGGTTTTCCTGAACAGCGGCTCAGGCCGTATTTTGGTGAACAGCAAGCCGCTGGACGAATACTTCGGGCGTGAGACTTCGCGCATGGTTGTCCGTCAGCCGCTCGAAGTGGCCAACATGGTCGATAGTCTGGATGTGAACGTGACCGTTCGCGGTGGTGGTGCCTCCGGTCAGGCCGGGGCGATTCGCCATGGTATCGCCCGCGCGCTGGTCGAGCGCGATGAGGCTCTGCGCTCGCCGCTTCGTCAGGCCGGGTTCCTGACCCGTGACGCCCGACAGGTGGAACGTAAGAAAGTGGGCCTGCACAAAGCCCGCAAGCGTCCTCAGTTCTCCAAGCGCTAGCCTGGTCTCTTACGATGCGTACGCGTTTTCGGGTGCGCATCAGTCTGGCCGGCTTTCGCAGGCAGGAATTTTTCCGTCATTGTAAGCAGCCTCAGGGTTCGCTTGTGATAAAATCCGTATGAGCGCTCCTGGTCGGGGGACACCGCCGTGGGTGCTATGCTGATTCCATATCCGAGTTCGAGTTGGGAGCAAGAACATTGAGTAATGAGCCGAGCGCAGCCGAAGAAGGCGACGCGCCGTCCAGCCCGGCGCCGATCGACAAGTCACGACGTTACTTTCTGATCAAGGCCACATCGGCCGTTGGTGCTATCGGGGTCGCAGGTGCGGCTGTACCATTCGTAGGATCCTGGTCGCCCAGCGCGAAAGCGCGCGCAGCGGGTGCGCCAGTCAAGATTGATTTTTCCCGTCTTCAGGTAGGCGAGCGTCTTGGGCCGATCCCGGCCTGGCGCGGCAAGCCGATTTTCGTTCTGTCGCGTAGCGCAGACACGATTGCAGACCTTGAAGCCGAAACTGACAAACTTGCCGACCCGAATTCCGAGAACGAAGCGCAGCAGCCGGCATCTTCACAGAATCCGTGGCGCTCACAGAAGCCGGAAGTCGGTATCTACGTTGGTATCTGCACCCATCTGGGGTGCTCGCCGCAGTACCATCCGGAAGTAGAGGCCAAGCCGTTTGACGCCAATTGGAAAGGCGGCTTTTTCTGCGCCTGTCACGGCTCCAAGTTCGACCTGGCCGGCCGCGTTTTCAAGGCCGTGCCGGCGCCTGACAACCTCCAAGTGCCCCCTTACCGCTTCGTCAGCGATTCGGTGATCATTGTGGGCGAAGAAGAAGGAGCGGCCTGATGGATCAGCAGCCTCAAAGCAAAGGCGTTCGCATGTGGTTCGACTTCATGGCATGGGTCGATGAGCGTTTTCCGGCGACGGAAACCTTCGAGTACCACATGTCGAAGTACTACGCGCCAAAAAACTTCAACGTCTGGTACTACTTTGGCGTCCTCTCCATCGTCGTTCTGGTGCTTCAGCTGCTCACGGGTATCTGGCTCACCATGAACTACGTGCCGAGCGAGGCAGGAGCTTTCGCCTCGGTCGAATACATCATGCGTGATGTGTCGTTCGGCTGGTTGTTGCGTTACATGCATTCAACCGGCGCATCCTTCTTCTTCATCGTTGTCTATCTGCACATGTTCCGCGGCCTGATGTACGGCTCGTACCGCAAACCGCGTGAGTTGCTGTGGATCATCGGCATGGCAATCTTCGTCGCGCTGATGGCAGAAGGCTTCTTCGGCTATGTGTTGCCCTGGGGCAACATGAGCCTCTGGGCAGCGCAGGTCATCGTTTCACTGGTCGGCGCAATTCCCTATATCGGCCCTGATCTCATGGAGTGGGTCCGGGGTGACTTCCTCATGTCGGAGATCACGCTCAACCGCTTCTTTGCACTTCACGTGATTGCTGTGCCGCTGGTTCTCGTGATTCTCGTGTTCGTGCATCTGGTGGCGCTGCACCACGTGGGTTCCAACAACCCTGACGGTATCGAGATCAAGAAGAACAAGGGCCCTGATGGTGTCCCGCTGGACGGTATTCCGTTCCACCCTTACTACACCGTGCATGATCTGCAGGCTATTGCGGTGTTCCTGTTCATTTTCTGTGCGGTGGTCTTCTACTTCCCTGACGGGGGCGGATACTTCCTTGAGAAGCCCAACTTCGAGATGGCCAACCCGCTCAAAACTCCTGAACTGATCGTGCCTGTTTGGTACTACACCCCTTTCTACGCGATGCTTCGTGCAGCGACCTATCCGCTGTTTGGTATGGATGCCAAGTTCTGGGGGCTGGTGGTGATGGCGGGTGCAATCGTTCTGCCGGCGGTGCTGCCATGGCTCGACCGCTCACCGGTGAAGTCCATCCGCTACAAAGGCATGCTCTCGAAAGTCATGCTCGGTCTCTTCGTGGTCAGTTTCTTCATCCTCGGGTACCTTGGATCGATCCACCCGTCTGCGATCGCGACGCTCCTCGCTCAGATATGTACGGTCATCTACTTCGCCTACTTCGTTCTGATGCCGTGGTACACGCGGGCTGAGAAAACCAAGCCGGAGCCGGAGAGGGTCACGACATGAAGACGATGACTGCAAGAAATACGTTTATCCGAAGAGCGTTCTCTGTGGTGGCGTTCGTGAGCCTGCCGCTTTTCGCTCAGGCGGCTGGCGGAGGTGGCAACTATCACATGGAGCCAGCTCCTGATCTCGACGACAAGCCGTCTCTGCAGGCTGGCTTCGCAACCTATGTGAACTATTGCATTGGCTGCCACGGCATGCGGTTCCAGCGCTACGAGCGCACTGCCGATGACCTGGGTATTCCCCACGATGTCGCTCTCGAAACCGTGGTTCCTGCCGGCAAGCAGATCGGCTCGCTGATGAAGACGGCCATGGACTTGGAAAACGCCAAGAAGTGGTTCGGCGCGCCCCCGCCTGATCTGACAATGGTCGCTCGAGTCCGTTCGCCCGAGTGGGTTTACCAGTACCTGAAATCCTTCTATATCGATCCGGTGCGTCCGTTCGGTGTGAATAATACGGTGTTCCCGAATGTGGGCATGCCCCACGTGCTCATGGACCTTCAGGGTACGCAGCGCATGGGTTGTGTGCAGAAGCCGGTGATCCTGGAAAGCGGAGCGGAAAAACGCGATCCGCTGATTCCGGGAAAGGCGATTACGGAAGAGAAGTGCGGGGAACTGTACGTTGAAGATGGTAGCGGGGCATTGTCAGCGGAGGAGTACGACAAGCTCGTCTATGACCTCGTGAACTTCATGTACTACGTGTCCGAGCCTGCGAAGCTGGAACGTCATGCATTGGGTGTTCCTGTACTGCTGTTCATTATCATCCTGGGCGTTTTTGCGTACTTGCTGAATCGCGAGTACTGGAAAGACGTTCACTAAAGACCAAGGCTCGAAGTTATGAGTATTGCGACCAAGCGTTCTACGATGGCATTTTTTTCTGATGCCGGCGATCACATGTGCCACCGCGTGCGTATGGTTCTGGCTGAAAAGGGTGTAACGGTTGACGTCATCGATGTCGACCCGGCCAACAAGCCTGAGGAGCTCGCTGAGGTTAACCCCTACAACAGCGTTCCGACGCTGCTGGACCGCGACCTGGTGCTCTATGAAGCGAATGTCATCATGGAGTATCTCGACGAACGCTTTCCGCATCCGCCCTTGCTGCCGGTTTATCCGGTGCAGCGGGCTTTGTCCCGTTTGTGGATCACGCGCATCGACAAGGAGTGGTCACCGAAGGTCGATCTGCTCATGGCCGGCAAAGGTCGGGAAACGGTGCTCACCAAGGCTCGTAAAGAGCTGCGCGAGAGCCTCATCGCCGTCGCGCCGATTTTTGCCGAGCGCCCGTTCTTCATGAACGAAGAGTTCAGCCTGGTGGACTGCTGCGTTGCGCCCATTCTCTGGCGTCTCAACGAGATTGATATCTCTCTTCCGGAGCGTTCGACCAGGCCGCTCACGAAGTACATGAACACGATCTTCGAGCGAGAAGGATTTCGGGGCAGTCTGACCGAAACCGAGCTGGAAATGCGTGAGTGAAACCCAAGCGGCCTTACCTGCTGAGGGCACTGTACGAGTGGATTGTCGATTGCGACATGACACCCTACGTGCTCGTGCAGGTGGACGGCCCTGATGTGGTGGTTCCTCAGGACTTCGTCGAAGACGACCGGATCGTATTGAACATCTCACCCATGGCTGTTAGAGCGCTGTCTCTCGAAAACGATGTTGTCTCATTCTCCGGGCGCTTCAGTGGCCAGCCCTTCAATGTCGTGGCTCCCATGCGTTCGATCAGTGCGATCTATGCCAAGGAAACCGGCGAAGGCATGATGTTCGAAGATGAGCTCGTGGCCAGTGCTTCCACCGAACCAGCCGAAACCGCCGAGGGAAAGGCGCCGGAAAGCGATGACCCATCATCGAGCAAATCGGGCAGCCATTTGAAGGTCATCAAGTAGCGGTTAGACGGGCGAGCTGCTTTAGCTCAAGCGCAATCTGGGCCAAGCCAGGGTTCGGCTACGGAATGACCGTGGATTCAGCGCCCGTCTCCTGCGCGGCGACTGCTTCGTCCAGATACTCGAACACTTTGACGATCTTCTGTACCCCGTAGACCGTTTTGGTGATGTCTACAGCAGTATCGGCTTCGTATCTGGGCAGTATGCCCATCAGATAGACCACACCGTTCTCCGTGACGACTTTGACCCTGCGTCCATATACTTCCTTGGACGCGATCAGCTTGGTTTTTACTTTGCCGCTGAGCCATGCATCGTTGGTTCTGGCCGGATAGGAGATGGGCCCGCCGATACTCAGCTCGTTGTGAACGAGTCGGACCTTACGGATGCCTTGAGCAACTTCGGTGGCCTGGGATTTGAGTTGTGCGTTCGGCACCTGGCCGACAATCAGCACCATGCCGTTATACGCCACCACATCGATGTGGGAGCCTTCGTAGTCCGGGCTCGACGCGCGGATCTGTCGCTCCACCATACCTTCCAGCACTTCGTCATCGATGGCGGTTCCGGGGGTGCGCACCCGAGGGTTATCGGAAATAGCGCATCCGGTGACCCCTCCAAGAAGGGTGCACAGCAAGGCGCCGAGTGCTAAGCGTCGAAACAACGAAGGCTTGAGTAACATCCTGATAAACGTCCTGATGGAAGAAGGCGCTCTACGGTAACTGCTCAGGTGTGAAGGCATTGCGGGTCCATCTGAAGGTGAGTCCTCGATGGGGTCGGTAGTCTCGCAGCCCGAAGGACAGCACGTCAAATCGTAATTTGTGGTTCTGATAGGAAGCGTAGCGCTGGACGAAAGCCTGTGACGTTCGAATCAGCCTTTGCTGTTTGGCGGCATCGACGCTTTCCAATCCGGTGACCCGGGATCGCCCCCGCCGCAGGCGCACCTCCACAAAGGCGAGGAGAGAGCGCTTCTGCGCGATGATGTCGATCTCCCCAGTCGGCGCAGAAAAATTTCGTTTGATGATCCGGTAGCCGGCAACGGTGAGGATGGCTGCCGCCAGCCACTCGGCCAGCTGTCCTCTAGTCACTGCCTCGGGTCACTTCGTCGGTTGAGCGACGAGGCGGCCCTGAATGACGCGCCCCCAGGGTTGTCGGCGCTCGACCTGGCCGCGCTCGTTCAGATACAGCACTCCTGTTTGCCCCACTGCGCCTGTACCTGCACCGGCCATGATCTGATGACGGTCGGCGACCAGGTAGGCGTCGGCGCCTAGAGCAAAGAGCGCGCCGGTAGAACCAGCCCCGAGATCGAAGGCCTCACTCAATCCGACGCCGATACCTGTGGGATACAGAAGCATAGGGATCTCGGTTATGTAGAAGCCCTGCAGGGCACCGATCTGGTTGTTGCCTCTGATCGCTTGCGAACCGGTGTATACAGGCAGCTCATCAGCGAAGTGGTAACGGAGTGCAGGAGCGAGAGCGCGAGCCTGAACCTCGTCGATGAATGCTACGACTGCATCGAGGTCGCGGCGGCCCCTTGGGCTGAATTCGACGAGCTCGCCGATGACATCCTGTATTCTGCGGTGTCGCTGTTGGCTCGCGGTGACCAGCATGGCATCGCCTATGGCTCTGGTCATTTGCGTGGCGTCGGTAACTCGTGCAATTTTCGTCATTGGGAAAGGTGTCTGGGAGAGCACGCCCTCTGCTCGGGCGGCCCACTGTTTGCCGTCTGCGACGACTGCAAGGATGCGCTCGTGCCCATCTTCCAGAAGTCGGGAGGTGATGGTTGCGGCTTCGTCTTCTATAGCCAGAGAAAGCTGCAGAAAATGCGGGCTCGCGGGTATGGTGTCGGACCGGTTCAGAGCGATGACCGGCACGTCGGTCACCACCGTCGCCAGAGCGCTGACGTTGCTTTGGATCAGCGGGCCGATGATCAGCCCCGCGCCGGCTACAATCGCCTTTTCGTACAGGCTCGCAACGTCAGCGCTTGCACTGTCGTAGAAGAAGAGCCGTGCTTTTTCCTGTGAAGCGTTGTCGAGGTGTGCAGCCATGATGCCGTCGCGCACCGCCTGCCCCGCGGCGGCCAGCGGCCCGCTCAGCGGCAGCATGATGGCGATACGATCGGGTTGCGACCACGGCTCGACGAGATAGCGCAGGCCTTTGGGCAGGTTCCTTGTGGCTGGGTGATTGGGGAATTTTCTCTGCCAGAGACGGTAGCGGTCCTGGTGGCTGGCAACCGGGTCCGGGCTGGAGACGAGATCCAGGAGCGACCACCAGCCCTGGCTCGTACGGTTGGCCGCCATGGCGGTGGACGCCTGGCCCTTGCGGCCAGCTCGGACCAGGTATTCCCAGATCTGCTCGTTGAGCGATTCTGGTGCTTCATGCCAGAGAGCCGCTCGCATCGTCTCCTCTGCGGCGCACGCGAAATGTTCTCCCAGGACGCAGAGCCTCGCGCGAACTTCGGCTCCCTGGCCTGCCTCGAAGTTGGTCTCCTCCAACCAGATAGCGATGGTTTCTTCGTCGCCGCTCTCCAGGGCCAGGAGAACGATCAGTTCGGCATAGTCCTGCCTCCGCGATGAAGGCAGTTCGCTGGCCCGAACCTGCGACAGCGCCAGGTTTGCGCGGCTGAAGTCCTCGCTCTCGTAAAACGCCCGGGCTGCTTCGATCAACCGGCGTTGCGCTTCTTCTCCCTGAGCCTGCAGGGCTGCTCGGTATATTTCGTCGGCGCTAAGCGGTTGCGACTCGACGACCGGCGGCTGCGGCCTGACGCTGGGAGTGGGCGTCGCGCACGCGGTTGCCAGGCAAACAAGCGCAAATCCCAGTATCGTGCGGGAGGAAACGAAATTGAGTGAATTCATGAGCCGTGACAGCGCCGTTCCGGGTTGTTTGTATGTTGTCGCTACGCCTATTGGAAACCTTGACGACATCACGGTGCGAGCCGTAAATGTCCTCAAATCGGTAGCGACGATTGCTGCGGAGGATACCAGACACACCAGGCGTCTGTTGCAGCACCTCGGCATCGATGGGGTTCGTCTGATCAGCCTCCATGAGCACAACGAGGGGGCTACCGCGGGGCAGGTGCTCGAACTGCTGCAGCACGGCGATATCGCGCTGGTTTCTGATGCGGGTACGCCGTTACTTTCCGATCCAGGCTTTGAGCTGGTCCGTGCTGCATGGGCTGAAGGGCTCCAGGTGGTGCCCGTTCCCGGTGCCAGCGCGCTGACCGCAGCGCTTTCGGCGTGTCCGTTGCCGAACCACGATGTTTGCTTTGCCGGCTTTCTTCCTTCGAAATCCGGGCCGCTACGAAAGCGTCTCGATACTTTCGCCACGTTTCCGGGGGCCGTGGTGTTCTTCGAGGCGCCGCACCGCATCGTTGCCACGATGGAGGCGCTGGCTGAACGATTTCCGACGCGTCGTGTTTTCGTCGCTCGCGAGCTGACCAAAATGCATGAAACGCTGCTTTTCGGGCTGCCTGAGGCGCTTGCCCCTGTGTTGCAGCAGGAGCATCGCGGCGAGTTCGTGGTCGTTCTCGAAGGGAGAGAGAGAGGGGAGGGATCTGCCGGAACGGTTTCCGGCGAGGTGCTGCTGCGGGAGCTTGCCGGCCAGCTGCCTCCGCGCGCTGCTGCTCGCATTGTCGCCAGGATATGTGGTGGTGAAAGCCGCGACTGGTACTCACGGATTCGCGAGCTGCGTGAATGACGGTTTACAATGCAGCGAGCGAGCCGGCTAAACAGTCGCTGCCACGCATGCCGTGGTAGAGGAAAGTCCGGGCTCCACAGGGCAGAGTGCCAGGTAACGCCTGGGGGGCGCGAGCCTACGGAAAGTGCAGCAGAGAGTAGACCGCCTAAGAACGAAAGTTCCGGCAAGGGTGAAAGGGTGCGGTAAGAGCGCACCGCGCTGGCGGCAACGTTCAGCGGCAAGGTAAACCCCACTTGGAGCAAGGCCAAATAGGAACCCGCATGGCGTGGCCCGCGTCGGGTTCGGGTAGGCCGCTGGAGGGCGTCGGTGACGGCGTCTCGAGATGAATGACTGTTCACGACAGAACCCGGCTTATCGGCCGGCTCGCTCTTTTTCAGTTCTCAGCCTGGGGCTTTGAGCTGGCCGCAACGCTTGCGAACAGGGCGCTCATGGGCCATCTGCTGGCCGGCAGGCCAAAATCCCTTATTTTTCCAGTGGTTAGACGGGAAGAGCGGTTGATTCTCTTGAAATGAAGCATATAGTGGGCTTCTTTGGGAAATAGTGGGAAATTGTGGGGTCTCCTCAGTGCTGCTCGCAGCAGCCATCGCCCCGCTGGTGACAGGTGTTCCGAGGTATTCACAGCGTCAAGCTCGACGACAAGGGCCGCATGGCGCTTCCCGTGCGTTTTAGGGAAGCCGTTCAGGCTGCTTGCGAAGGTCGTATGGTTGTGACGATCGACGTGGTCGATCGTTGCCTGCTGCTGTACCCGGTTATCGAATGGGAGTCAGTCCAGGGCCGGCTGGAAGACCTGGCGAACATCGACTCAGCGGCGCGTACAGTGCAGCGCCTGCTGATTGGTCATGCGACTGATCTCGAGATCGACGGTAACGGGCGTCTGCGCCTGCCGACGCTGCTGCGCGATCATGCCGGTCTCGAGAAAACCATCAAGCTGGTGGGGCTCGGCAACAAGATTGAGGTCTGGTCTGAAGCGGCCTGGTCTGAAGGGATGTCCCGTTGGGTGGGCTCTGATGATGTGCGGGCACTGGCCAGTCAGGCCTCTGTGTCGGGGCTGCGTCTTTGAGCAGCCACATACCGGTTCTGCTCGATGAGGCGCTGGCCGCCATGCTCGCCGGTTCGGTCGAGGGGCCACGCTGCTGGCTGGACGGCACGTTCGGCAGAGGCGGGCATACCCGCGCGCTGCTCGCTGCGATTCCTCCAGACGATCGCCTGATCGTCATAGACCGCGACCCGGCGGCCATTGAGGAGGCACGCAGGCTTGCGGCTGAAGACGAGCGGGTGACCGTGCTGCATGGCGAGTGGAATGATGTGCTCGACCAGCTTGGTACCTGTCGCTTTGCAGGGATTCTGCTTGATCTGGGCGTGTCATCGCCGCAACTGGACGACGCGGACCGTGGGTTCAGCTTCAACGCCGAGGGTCCACTCGACATGCGTATGAACCCGGAGGAGGGGGTGTCAGCAGCTGAATGGTTGAATGGCGCTGAAGAGCAGGAAATCAGCCGGGTGCTCTGGGAGTTCGGTGAGGAGCGTTTCGCCAGGCGTGTCGCCCGGAGCATCGTAGCGGCCCGCCCGCTGGCGACGACGACCGACCTGAAAGAAGCGGTGCAGCGGGCCATTCCTGCAGCGGCGCGCAGCCGAAAGAAGAGCGATGCGACCCGGTCCTTTCAGGCCGTTCGTATACATGTCAACGGTGAGCTCGAAGGGCTGCAGAACGTTCTTCCGGAGTTTCTGGAGCGCCTCCAGCCGGGAGGCCGGCTGGTTGTGATCACATTCCACTCTCTGGAAGACCGGCTGGTAAAACGGTTCTTCCGATCGGTAAGCCGTCCTGCGGAGCTGCCCCGACACCTGCCGGTCAAGGCGGTGGAGGCAGCGCCTCGGGCACGTGTCGTCGGGAAATCGGCCACACCTACTGCGGTCGAGCGCAACAGCAACCCACGAGCCAGAAGTGCCCGCTTGCGGGTGCTGGAGCTATGCGCGTGAGCGGTTGGATGCATCTGGCGGCGTGCGCGGTTCTGCTGTTTCTGGTGGCATGGTCCAGCGCTTACGTCGTTCGCGTCACTCACGAGCACCGTCAGCTCTACGGTGAGCTTCAGGAGGTTCAAGCGCGTCACGATGAACTGCTCACCGTGCAGTCGCGCCTGGTGTTGGAGCGCGGTGCGCTCGCCAGCTATCAGACCATCGAGCGGGTCGCGCAGAACGACCTGAAGATGCGCTTCCCCACGAATGTGGAGTATGTAGAACCGTGAGGTGGCGTCACTATGTCGTTGCTGCCGGGTTCTGTGCGCTCGTGCTTGTGCTGGCCGGTAGAGTGGCCTTCCTGGGGGTCGAAGAACGCGGCTTTCTGAAGAGCCAGGGCGACATGCGCGCCGTTCGTTCCGAAACGCTGCGTGCACAGCGCGGAGTGGTGAAAGACCGTTGGGGTGAGCCGCTGGCCATATCGACGCCGGTCTACTCCGCCTGGTCCGATCCCAGCCTCAACCGCGTATCGGATGCGGATATCCTGCGCCTGTCAGAGGTGCTCGAGGTGCCCCGCGCCAGGCTTGCGGCCAAGCTGGGTGACGCCTCCAGGCAGCATGTCTTTCTAAGACGGCGGATGAGTCTTGCCGTTGCCGAGCGCGTGCGTAACCTAGGTATCGAGGGCGTGTACCTCTCCACCGAGTACCGTCGCTTCTATCCGGCGGGCGAAACCGCGGCACACGTCGTGGGCATCAGCGGCCTCGATGAAGGTGGGGTGGATGAAAAAGGTCTTGAAGGCATCGAGCGGGCCTATGATGAGCGCCTGCATGGTCGCACCGGCAAGAAAAAGGTGATCCGGGATCGTAACGGCCGCAACATCAGCGATCTGGAGTATGTTGCCGCGCCGCGCTACGGCGAAGATCTGCAGCTCTCCCTGGATCTGCGATTGCAGTTTGTGGCCTACCGCGAGCTGAAATCTGCCGTCGAAGGGCATGGCGCGAAGTCTGGCTCCCTGGTGATGCTCGACGCGCGCAATGGCGACATTCTTGCGCTGGTGAACCAGCCGTCCTACAACCCCAATGAACCTTTGCGCACGACCTACGAGAAGCTGCGCAACCGGGCTGTTACCGATGTCTATGAGCCGGGTTCCACGATCAAACCGTTTGCAGTGCTGGCGGCTCTGGAGTCTGGAGATTTTCATCCCGAGACCGTCATCGACACTTCTCCCGGGTATCTGTGGGTGGGCGAGAAGCTGATCGAAGACCCGCTCAATCGGGGTGAGTTGACCCTCACGCAGGCGCTGCAGAAATCGTCGCAGGTGGCCATCGTGAAGACCGCGCTGGCGCTCGAAGAACGAAGCGTGTTCGATGTGCTGACACGCGCGGGTGTAGGTCGCTACGTGGGTTCCGGACTGCCGGGTGAAGCTGCAGGTTACTTCAGTGACGCCAGGCTCAAAAGCGAGCTCGTTCGAGCCACCCTGGCGTATGGATACGGTCTCAGCCTGTCGCCGTTGCAGCTGGCCAGGGCCTACCTGACCCTGGCCACGGGTGGTACCCGGTTGCCGCTCAGCATTCTCTACTCTGAGCGCCAGCCTCAATACAAACCAGGCGGTGAGAAGGTGTTCTCCACGCGCAACGCGGTCAGCGTGCTGGAGATGATGGAGGCGGTTACGACCGAAGAAGGCACCGCGCCGAAAGCGAGCATTCCCGGATATCGAGTCGCTGGAAAAACCGGAACGGCCAGGGTGGTCGGCTCTGGTGGCTATGACGATGAGCGCCATGTCGCGCTTTTTGCCGGCGTGGTGCCCATCGACGATCCTCGATTGGTGGTCGTCGTCGTGGTCAACGAACCCAGTGAAGGGCTGAGTGGTGGCGGTGCGGTCGCCGCGCCGGTATTTGCCAGGGTTGCCGAGCGCAGCCTCCGTCTCATGGGGGTGCCGAGCCGCAGGCAGCCGATGGTTGCTGGAGGTGGTTCGTGAAGCTGTCGCAGCTTCTCGGTGCGCAGGGCAACGCTGTAAACAATATTGAAATCACCGGCTTGAGTGATGATTCGCGCACGGTCGAAGCGGGCGATGCATTCATCGCTGTCGCCGGACACCGCGACAACGGGCTCGGGTACGTGAGTGACGCTGTAGCCCGTGGTGCGAGCGTGGTGCTGACTGAGGCACCGTTTGATGGTGACGTCGGGGTGCCCGTGTTGCAGGTGGATGACCTGGCACGGCGCCGTGGAGAGCTCGCGGCGGTTTTTTACGGACATCCGGGGCGTAACGTTCGATGCCTTGGTATCACGGGTACCAATGGCAAGACTTCGGTGGCTTTCTACACCGCAAGCGCGCTCGAGCAGCTCGGCGAAAACGGCGGCTACATGGGCACGGTCGGTTGGGGGCGGGTGTCGTCGCTCCAGGCATCCGACATGACGACGGTCGGAGCCGTACAGACACAATCCCGTCTGGCATCTCTGCGCGAGCAGGGTTGCGGCTGGGCTGCGATGGAAGTGAGTTCCCATGCGCTGGTTCAGGACCGGGTAGACGCGGTGCCTTTCGAAGCGGCGCTGTTTACCAACCTTTCCAGAGATCATCTCGACTACCATCGCAGTATGGCGGAGTACGGTGCGGCAAAGCGCCGACTCTTCGAACAGCCGGGCCTGGCTCTGGGTGTGGTCAACGCGGATGACGCATATGGTGAGCGTCTGGCGAAGGACTTCAAACGACGTTATCCGGTCATTACCTTCGGCCGGCGTGGAGATGTACGATGGGACGCGCTGCACTTCGACCCATCCGGCGTTCGTGGAGCGTGGCATACCCCATGGGGTGATCACCGCTTCGAACTGCCCCTGATCGGTGAATTTTCCGTGGCCAACGCGGCCGCTTCTCTGGCGCTGCTCTGCGGCCTGGGCTTCGATTTCAAGCGCGTGGTCGAGGCGCAGCGGCGTCTTGTTGGCGTGCCCGGTCGGATGGAGTTCATTTCATTGAGGTCGGGGCCGGCAGCAGTAATCGACTACGCGCACACGCCCGATGCGCTCGCAACTGTTCTGCCCGCGCTTCGCCGCCATTGTCGGGGGGAGCTGGTTTGTGTCGTGGGCTGCGGTGGCGACCGGGACCCGGGAAAGCGTCCGCTCATGGCGTCGGTTGCCGAGCAGGCAGCGGATGTCATCTGGCTCACGAGCGACAACCCGCGTAGCGAGGATCCTGAGAAGATTCTCGACGATATGCGCGCAGGGCTGTCTGGCGGTGGATGTGTTTTCGAGTGTGTCGATCGTGCGGAGGCCATCACGCGGGCACTGGCCTTCGCGGGAGAAGACGACATCGTCCTCGTGGCTGGAAAGGGCCACGAAGATTACCAGGAGCTTGCTGATGGAAGAGTTCCCTTCAGCGATCGCGACATCGTTCTCGAACTCGCTCGAGAGAGGGCCGGCTGAATGCTGCTTTGGTTGACAGAACTGCTCACGGAGTACGTCGGCGGGTTTGCCGTTTTTCAGTACCTGACCTTCCGGACCATGGTCAGCGTTACCACGGCGCTGGCGATCTCGCTGTTCATCGGGCCGCTGGTCATCGAGCGGCTGTCGCACCACCAGATCGGTCAGC
>JAUIKX010000015.1 GCA_030430515.1 Gammaproteobacteria bacterium
CAGAGGAAGTTGTCCTGGCCCGCCGGGATGATGTCCATGGCGGCGGCGACCTGCAGACGCAGGCGGCCTAGGACGTCGTAGGCCGTGTCCGGCGCATCCGCCACGATCAGCTCGCCACGCAGAGGGTACCCTGGGCCTGCTGCTTTCACGCTGACCAACTGATTCTTCTCGTCCCCCACGAAGACCATCGACGGAAAAACCATGACGTCGGAAACGTCGATGCCGCGGGACACCGCTTCGTCGCGAAACTCTGGTGGCAATTCAGTGCCGCTGGAAATGTATCGATCGGCGGCCAGCAGGTTGGCAGACTCAAGATGCAGCGCCTGGTGCAGGCGATCGACGAACAGGCTGATCGCCGTCACCGTACCGACCGCGATCACCAGCGCAATGCTGAGCAGCAGCAGCTCGCCCGAACGCCAGTCGCGCCAGGCGAGCCTCGAAGCGAGACGGATGTTCATACCAGATGCCCGGCGCTGATCTCGATACTGCGGTCGCAGCGCTCCGCCAGACGGCTGTCGTGAGTTACCAGGATCAACGTCGTGTCGAACTCCCGGTTGAGTTCGAAAAGGAGCTCAATGACCCGTTCTCCGGTGGCGGTATCCAGATTGCCCGTCGGTTCGTCGGCAAACAGCACGGAAGGTTCGGAGGCAAACGCCCGGGCAATGGCCACCCGTTGCTGCTCACCACCCGACAGCTGCCTCGGATAGTGGTGGGTGCGATCGCCCAGGCCGACCTTATCAAGCAGTGCAGCGGCCTCGGAGCGCGCACCGCGCTCACCGCGCAGCTCTACCGGCAGCATGACGTTTTCGAGCGCCGTGAGGCTGCCGAGCAATTGAAAGGACTGAAAAACAAAGCCCACGTAGCGGCCCCTGACCAGCGCCCGCGCCTCCTCGTCCATATCCGTGAGGCAGGCGTCTTCCAGGTGCACGGTACCCGAGGTGGGTGTGTCGAGGCCCGCCAGGATGCCGAGCAGCGTGGTTTTGCCTGACCCCGACGCACCCACCACCGCAACCCGCTCACCCGCATTGATTTCGAGGCTGACTCCATCCAGGATTGTGAGATCACCCTCAGATGTCTGCACAACTTTGGACACGCCCTCGGCACGAACGACAGTACGACTCATTACGCTCTCTTTGCGAAGATTTCTGGGTAGCGGCATCTCGAGATGCACCGCTGCGGCTGTCTTGCTGTTTGCCGGAGCCTGGACGGCGCCGGCCCTTGCAGGCAGCAGTATTCTGGTGCTCGGCGACAGTATCAGCGCCGCTTACGGCATTCAACGGGAACAGGGCTGGGTAGCCCTGCTCGAAGAGCGGGTCGCCCCCGAAGGGCACCAGGTGATCAATGCCAGCATCAGCGGCGAGACCACAGGAGGCGGCCTGGCCAGGCTGCCCGGAGCGCTCAAACAGCATGACCCTGACGTGGTCATCGTCGAGCTCGGCGGCAACGACGGCCTGCGCGGCTATCCCACTTCGCGCATGCGCGCAAACCTGGAGGCAATCATCATTCAGGTGAAGGAAAGCGGCGCCACGCCGCTGCTCGTAGGCATGCAGATCCCCCCAAACTACGGGCCGCGGTACACCCGGGCGTTCCGGAATACGTTCGAAACGCTGGCCGAACAGCACGACCTTCCCTTCGTGCCGTTCTTTCTGGAAAACGTGGCACTCGAGGGCGGCCTGATGCAGCGCGACGGCATCCATCCAACGGCTGAAGCCCAGGGCCTGCTGCTCGATACCATCTGGCCTGAACTGGAGCCGCTGCTGGCACTCGGATCAGCGGGAAGGATTCGCTAAACTCCCCCTCCCGATTTTTTCACGAGCAGATCATCATGCAGGACGTCTACATCATCGAGGCTGCACGCAGCCCCATCGGCAAACGCGGCAAAGGCCTTGCAGGGCTCATGCCCGCAGATCTTCTGGGCAAGGTACAGGTTGCAGCCCTGGAGCGCGCCGGCGTCGATCCCGCCACCGTCGGCCAGGTAATTGGTGGCTGCGTTTCGCAGATCAACCAGCAGTCTTTCAACATCGCCCGGGTGGCGTGGCTGTCCATGGGCCTGCCCGAAGACGTAGCAGCGACCACCGTGGATTCCCAGTGCGGCTCCAGCCAGCAGGCAACGTCGCTGGGTGCCGCCATGGTTTCCTCCGGCATGGAAGATATCGTGATGGCCTGCGGCGTCGAGATGATGTCCCGTGTGCCGCTGGGTTCCAACATGGCTGGCGGCGCGCCCATGGGCGACAGCTACTTCGAGCACTATCAGCCCACCTCGCAGTTCCAGGGCGCAGCGATGATCGCCGAGGAGTACCAGATCACCCGTGCAGACATCGACGCATTCGGCCTCGCCAGCCAGCAGAAGGCCATCCAAGCCTGGGAAGAGAACCGCTTCGAGCGCGAAATCGTGCCGATCGAAGCACCGACCCTGAACAAGGAGTTCCAGCCCACCGGCGAAACCCATACGGTGACCCGCGACGAAGGCCTGCGCGCTACCACTCTGGAAGCCCTCGCCGGTCTCGATCCGGTACCGGGTCAGGAGTTTCACACGGCCGGCACCAGCTCACAGGTGTCTGACGGCGCGGCTGTGGTCGTCCTCGCCAACCAGAATGCCGTCGACAAGTACGGCCTCAAACCGCGGGCAAAAATCCGCGCGACGACCCTGGTTGGCTGCGACCCGGTCACCATGCTGAAAGGCCCGATTCCAGCAACGAAGAAAGTACTCGACCAGACCGGCCTCAGCATCGACGACATCGATGTTTTCGAGGTGAACGAAGCGTTCGCATCCGTGGTGATGGCCTGGCAGAAAGCTGTGGGCGCCGACCCGGAAAAGGTCAACGTCAACGGCGGCGCGATCGCGCTCGGCCACCCCACCGGCTCAACCGGCGCGCGCCTGATCACCACGGCTCTGCATGAGCTGGAACGCCGTGACGGCAAGTATGGCCTCATCGCCATGTGCTGCGGCGGCGGGCTGGGTACCGGCACGATCATCGAACGCATCTAGTGCCGCGCGCGAGCCTCTGGCGCCGCTTGGGCGCCATGCTCTACGACACGATGATGGTGCTCGCAATCGTCATTACGACTGCCATCATCGTCGTCCGATTTACCGCCACCACGCCCAGCGGATTCTGGTGGCAGAGTCTGCTGTTCTGCGAATGGTTCGCCTTCTTTCTCTACTTCTGGTGCAACGGCGGCAAAACCATCGGCATGATGGCGTGGCGACTCAAGGTGCAGTCAGACGACGGGGCACCACTCTCACCCACCCAGGCAACCACCCGATTCGCTGCTGGCCTGCTTTCAGCAGCCTGCCTCGGACTCGGCTATCTGTGGGCCCTGGTCGATCCCCTGAACCGAACCTGGAGCGACATGCTCAGCGGCTCCCACATCATCGTCGAGCCGAAGCAAACCTGACGCCCGAAGCGGCTCCCTTGGAAATTTGCCCGCAAGGGCGAGATACTTCGCACCCAATTGAATCCGGACAGCTCAATACACATGAAGTACTCCACTCAGACCGCCACCGCGAGCACGATCAAGACGCCGTGCTTCGTCACGAGCCTCGACGGCGCCCGTAAAGCCCTCACTAAAAAAGCCGAGCGCGAAGCGCTGGACCTGGCAACTCGGGATTTCGGCAACAAGCTGGGCCAGGTATGCAACGCCAACATCGGCAGCACCGCAGCCATCCAGCGGCTGCTGGTCGTCGGCGGCTGCGACGGTGAGGTATCTGAGACGGACTACCGCAAGGCCAGTAAAGCTGCTGCCGCCTCACTTGCCAGGCTGCCGGTTGCAAGCGCCACCTGGGGCCTGCACCACGCCAGCGTCGAAGATCAGGACATCTACTGGCGCGCCAGCACTTCATTGCTGGACGTGTCGTTGGCGGCCTATCAGTACGAGAAGCACAAGTCGAAGAAAGCCGAGCCGCTGAAATTGCGACGGGTGAACGTGCTGGCCGACGGCCGTTCCAGAGCGAGCTGCGCAAAGGCGGCCAAGGAAGCCAACGCGCTGAAAGCCGGCATCGACTTCGCCCGGGATCTCGGCAACGAGCCGCCCAACGTCTGCAACCCCAGCTACCTCCTGAAGGAAGCGAAGAAACTGGGCCGCGCAGACAAAGTGAAAGTCAGCGCGCTCGATGAGAAAAAGATGGAAGAGCTGGGCATGGGCTCATTTCTGTCGGTTTCCCGCGGCAGCGACACACCGGCAAAGCTCATCATCGTTCAGTACAACGGCGGCAAGCGAAACGATGCGCCGATTGTGCTCGTCGGCAAAGGAATAACCTTCGACACCGGCGGCATCAGTTTGAAGCCCGGCGCCAACATGGACGAGATGAAGTTCGACATGTGCGGCGCCGCAACGGTTCTGGGCGCGACGCGGGCGGCCATCGACGCGAAGCTGCCCATCAACCTGGTGACGCTGGTCGCCGCAGCCGAGAACATGCCCAGCGGCAAGGCCTCGCGTCCGGGCGATATCGTCACGAGCCTCTCTGGACAGACCATCGAGATCCTCAACACCGATGCCGAAGGGCGCCTCGTGCTGTGCGACGCGCTGGAATACGCACGACGCTACAAGCCGAAAGCCATCATCGATGTCGCAACCCTGACCGGCGCGTGTATCGTTGCCCTCGGCTCCCACGCCAGCGCTCTGTATGCCAACGACGACGAACTGGCAAACGGGATACTCGATGCCGGCACCTGGAGCGGCGACCGCTCCTGGCGCATGCCGCTGTGGGACGACTACCAGCAGCAGCTCAAGAGCAACTTCGCCGACATGCAGAACATCGGCGGCCCTCAGGCCGGCAGCGTCACCGCTGCCTGCTTCCTGGCCCGGTTTACCAAGGGCATGAAGTGGGCCCATATGGATGTCGCCGGCTCCGCGTTCCAGGGCGGTCCGAAGAAAGGCGCAAGCGGACGACCTGTGCCGTCGCTGTTCCGCTACCTCGTCGATCAGTGCTGAAGTGACCCGCATCGACTTCTATCTGCTGCAGGACATGGCGGTGCCTGCCATGCACCGCTTTGCCTGCGCGCTGGCGGCAAAGGCCATTCAGTCCGGAACAGACGTTTTCATCCGCGCGCCGGACGAAGATGCCGCGCAAGAAGTCGACGAACTCATGTGGGTGTATCCGCCGGAGCGTTTCATCCCACATGCAACCGAGCATACAGACCGCGCACCTGTCATTATCCACACGGAGCCACCGCGTCAGGCCGCCGGCCTGATGATCAACCTCGGAGACGACGTCGCCCCCTTCTTCGGTCGCTTCGAACGTGTTGCCGAGATCGTCATCGGCGACCGCAAGACCGAGGGTCGGCTGCGCTACAAACACTACCGGGACCGGGGTTGCCCCCTGTACCACCACGAACTCGACGATTGGGAAGCGAAGAGCGCATGAGCATCGAAGGCAGTTTCAACCCGAAAGACATCGAGCAGGACCTCTACGCCGAATGGGAGCAGGCGAACTACTTCGCCCCGAGCGGCAACGGGCCCAGCTACTGCATCATGATCCCGCCGCCGAACATCACCGGCAGCCTGCACATGGGCCATGCGTTCAACCAGACGCTCATGGATACGCTGATCCGCTACCAGCGCATGGCCGGCAAGCGCACGCTCTGGCAGATGGGCACCGACCACGCGGGCATCGCCACGCAGATGCTGGTCGAGCGGAAGCTGCTGGCCGATGGCGTCAGCAGACACGACATCGGCCGGGAAGCCTTCACGGAGAAGGTCTGGGAATGGCGCAAAGAATCCGGCGGCACCATCTCACAGCAGATCCGCCGAATGGGCTCGTCTCTGGACTGGTCCAGGGAGCGGTTCACCATGGACGAAGGCTTCTCCCGCGCCGTGCGCGAGGTGTTCGTGCGTCTGTTCGACGAAGGTCTGATCTACCGCGGTCAGCGGCTGGTGAACTGGGATCCCCGCCTGCGCTCGGCGATTTCCGACCTGGAAGTCGAGAATCATGACGAGAACGGCCATCTCTGGCACTTCAGATATCCCCTGAAGGACCGCAAGACCACAGACGGCAAGGACTATCTGGTGGTGGCAACCACACGGCCGGAGACCATGCTGGGAGATACCGCGGTTGCCGTCCACCCGGAAGACGAACGTTACAAAGATCTGATCGGCGCCACCGTGGTACTGCCGCTGGTCGGCCGGGAGATTCCCGTCATCGCCGATGACTACGTCGACCCCGAGTTCGGTTCAGGCTGCGTGAAGATCACCCCGGCGCACGACTTCAACGACTACGAGATGGGCAAGCGCCATGACCTGCCCATGGTCAACGTGCTGAATCCCGATGCCACCATGCACGAGTCGGTGCCGGAAGCATTCAGAGGTCTGGACCGTTACGAGGCCCGCAAAGCGGTGGTCGCGGCGCTGGAGTCTGAGCACCGGCTGGACACCATCGAGCCGCACAAGCTCAAAGTGCCCCGCGGCGATCGCTCGGGTGAGGTCATCGAACCCTACCTGACCGATCAATGGTTCGTGAGAACCGGGCCGCTGGCGGAACCAGCCATCGAAGCGGTGGAAGACGGCCGCATCGAGTTCATTCCGAAGCAGTTCGAAAACACCTACTTCGCCTGGATGCGCAACATTCAGGACTGGTGCATTTCCCGCCAGCAATGGTGGGGGCATCGCATACCCGCCTGGTACGACGCAGATGGCAACGTCTACGTCGGCCGCAGCGAAGCGGAAGTGCGCGAAAAGCACAGCCTGGCTGAAGCGGTGGCACTGACGGAAGAAGAGGACGTGCTGGAAACCTGGTTCTCCTCCGCTCTATGGACGTTCGGCACGCTGGGCTGGCCGGAAGAAACCGAAGAGCTGTCGCAGTTCCACCCCACCGATGTGCTGATCACAGGCCACGACATCATCTTCTTCTGGGTGGCGCGCATGATCATGATGACCATGCACTTCACCGGCGAAATCCCCTTCAAGAAGGTCTACATCCACGGCCTGGTGCGCGATGCGCTCGGCAACAAGATGTCGAAAACCAAGGGCAATGGGCTCGATCCGCTCGACTTCATTGAAGGCGTGGAGCTGGAGGAGCTGGTCGCGAAGCGCACCAACAACCTGACCCAGCCGCAGATGGCGCCACGAATCGAGAAGTCCACGCGCAAGGACTTTCCGGAAGGGATCACCTCGTACGGCACCGACGCGCTGCGCTTCACCTTCTGCGCCATGGCCACCCTGGGCCGCGACGTCCGTTTCGACGTGAAGCGCATCGAGGGCTACCGGAACTTCTGCAACAAGCTCTGGAACGCCACCCGATTCGTGCTGCAGAACACCGATGGCCACGACATCAGCGGCGAATCAACCCCATCGTTGGTCGATCGCTGGGTGCTGAGCAAGCTGCGTGGCACGTTGGCGGAGGCCAGGCTTGCGCTGGAGACCTACCGCTTCGACCTGTACGCCAGCGCCATCTACGAGTTCGCCTGGCACGAGTACTGCGACTGGTATGTTGAGCTGACCAAACCGTTGCTGTGGAACGAGGAGGCGACCCCGGAGGAGCTCACCGGCACCCGACGCACACTTCTGGAAGCTCTTGAGATACTGTTGCGCGCAGCGCATCCGGTCATGCCGTTCATCACCGAGACCCTGTGGCGGGACGTGGCGCCGATGCTCGGCAAAGCCACCTCGAGCATCATGATCGAGGCTTATCCGGAGCCAGCAGATCTGGCGGAAGATACGGAAGCGGAAACAGCCGTAGAGTGGCTCAAAGGCGTGATCGTCGGGGTGCGCAATATCCGGGGCGAGGCCAACATCAAGCCGAGCCAGAGTGTGTCGCTGCTGCTGCAGGGCGGCGATGCGTCAGACCGGCTGCTTGCGGATACCACCGACGCGCTGCTCCGTCGCATGGCGAAGATCGACGACATCCAGTGGCTGGAAGCGGACGACGAGCCACCCGCAAATGCGCTGGCGCTGGTCGGCGACCTGAAGGTAATGGTGCCACTGGCCGGCCTCATCGACGTGGGAGCGGAGAAAGAGCGGCTCAGCAAAGAGATCGACAAGTTGGACAAAGACATCAAGCGCCTTGAAGGCAAGCTCGGCAACGACAGTTTCGTTGCGAAGGCGCCGGAGGCGGTGGTTCAGAAGGAGCGCGACAAGTTATCCGACGCCACGGGTAAAAGGGACGCGCTCAAAGTGCAGCTGGCCGCGCTGTAGCCGCCCGAGTTGCGCTAGCCGGCGAGCGACAGCACAACCTTGCCGACGGTCTGGTTGCCGGAAACGATCTCGTGGGCGCGATCCGCTTGCGGCATGGGCACCACCGCTTCGATCACAGGCTTGATCGCGCCGCTTTCAAGCGCCGGCCAGAGATCTTTCTGGAGACCATCCATGACCCGGGCTTTGGCCGCAACGCTGCGGGCGCGCAGGGTTGAGCCGATGAGCCGCACGCGTTTCATCATCATGATGCCGAGATTGATATCGGTGGTCGCGCCGCTCATCAGGCCGATGACTACGATGCGCCCATCAAGCGCCGCCACCTTCAGGTTGTCTGCGAGGTATGCCTGCCCCACTGGGTCCAGCGTCACATCCACACCCGTACCACCATGCCATTCGGAAACGGCTTCGACGAAAGAGCCCTGTCCGCGGTCGTGTCCACCGTCGGCTCCCAGCGCCATGCAGGCGTCGATCTTGCTCTGGCCGCTCACCGTAACGAACGTCGGATTGTGGCTCTGCCTGCAGAGTTGGATCGCCGCGGTGCCGACACCGCTGGCGCCGGCGTGCAGGAGCACCCGCTCACCGGTTTGCAGACCTGCTTCCATGTAGAGGTTCAGGTAGGCCGTGGCAAAAACTTCCGGTATCGCTGCGGCTTCGGCGAATGACAGGCCTGCGGGTATTTTCAGGACCTGACCTGCGGGCACCACCACCTGTTCGGCATAACCGCCGCCCGACAAAAGGGCGCAGACACGGTCTCCAGGCTTGACCCGGGTCACCCCTTCGCCCACTTCCAGCACTTCGCCGGCGCATTCGAGTCCGAGAATCGGGCTTGCCCCTGGTGGTGGCGGGTAGCCGCCGGAGCGCTGCACGAGATCCGCGCGGTTCACCGCACTGGCCATCACACGAATCCGCACGTCACCCACGCTCATGGCCGGCGCTTCGGCATCCGCCCAAACCAGCTTTTCGCCATCGACCTGAATTGCTTTCATCGTCACCACGACATCCTCATCTTCACCCCGCGGTCATGCAGGTAGCTCTTGAGCTCGCTCACCCGGTAATCACCGTAGTGCACCATGGACGCAACCAGGGCAGCATCGGCTTTGCCTTCCGTCAACGCATCGTAAAGGTGCTCCGGTTTGCCGGCGCCGCCCGAGGCGATCACCGGTATGCGCACCGCCTCACTGATCATTCGTGTGAGGTTGTTCTCATAGCCATTACGGGTACCGTCTGCATCGATGGAGTTCACCACGAGCTCACCGGCCCCCAAGCGTTCACCTTCCAAGGCCCACCAGAGCGCATCGATGCCCATCGGCGTGCGGCCGCCATTGATCACCATCTCGTAGCCTGAAGGCAGCTCTTTCGTGGCCTCGACCTTGCGGATGTCCATGCTCAGCACCACGTTCTGGTTGCCGATGGCCTCGGCACATTCGCTGATCAGTTCCGGCCGCTTCACCGCCGCAGAGTTGACGTTGATTTTTTCAGCGCCAGCCAGCCGCAGGTCGGTGGCATCGGACACGTTGCGCACGCCGCCGCCGACCGACAGGGGTATGAACACCTGCTCCGCAACATGCTCCACCACGTCGAGCATGATGTTGCGTTTATCGGACGAAGCGGTGATGTCGTAAAACACGAGTTCATCCAGCCCGTCGACGTAGTACTCGCGCGCTTTCTCCACCGGGTCGCCGATGTCTTTGGTATCGACGAACTTGATGCTTTTGGCCAGCTTGCCGTCGCGCACGTCCAGGCAGGCAATCAATCTTTTGCTCAGCATGTGCCATCCCACTGGGCGAATCTGGAAATGAGCCGGAGCCCGACACGACCGCTCTTTTCCGGGTGGAACTGAGTGGCGAAGTAGTTGCCGCGGCCGATAGCACAGGCGAACGGATGCTCGTACTCGCTTTCGGCGTACACGCAGTCGGCTTCGGCCGGTTCGGGATAGTAGGCGTGCACGAAATAGAATTCGTCGCCGGGTTCCAGGCCTTCCAGAACCGGGTGCGGCTTTTTCAACACGACTTCGTTCCAACCCATGTGCGGCACCTTCAGCGCCGGGTCATCGAGCGCAAACCGGCGAACGTTCCCACCAATGAGCCCGAGCGTCGTGGTGTCGTTCTCTTCGGAGTAATCCAGTGAGATCTGCAGGCCCAGACAGATGCCCAGAGTCGGCGTGCCTTTATCCAGCGCCTCGTGCAGCGCCTGGTCCATGCCCCGGGCTTTCAGGCTTTTCATAGCGCTGCCCGCAGCCCCTACACCTGGAAAAATGACCCGTTCCGCCGACACCACCTGCGCCGGGTCGGCGACGATTTCCGCATCGAGTCCGACTTCGTGGCAGGCGCGGTGAACGCTGCGGAGGTTACCGGCGTCGTAGTCGACAATGACCGCTCGAGACATGAACTGTGCTTGTTGCAATCCGGGGCGCGGATACTAGCGCACAGTCACCGATCAACCAAGGTGCCGCTAGCCGGGCGGATTCGGGTAGTCTTCGCGGTCCAGATATTTTCAAGAGTTGGAGAGACCCAATGCTCAAAACCCGTTTCACTGAAATGTTCGGCGTCGAACACCCCATCACCATGGGCGGCATGACCGGAGTCGGTTACGGCGACCTGGTGGCGGCTGTAGCCAATGCCGGTGCGCTCGGCTTCATCACGGCGCACATGTTCCCTACCGCCGAAGGCCTCGAGCAGGAAATCAAGCGCACACGGGAAATGACCGACAAGCCGTTCGGTGTGAACATGACGATCCTGCCGTCCATCAACCCCATCCCCTACGACGAGTACCGCCAGGTGATCTGCGAGACCGGCGTGAAGGTCGTGGAGACCGCCGGTCGCAGTCCCGAGCCGCACCTGCCCGACTTCAAGGCCAACGGCGTGCGGGTGATCCACAAGTGCACCTCGGTTCGCCATGCGGTCACCGCCGCGCGTCTGGGTGTCGATGTGATCAGCATCGACGGCTTCGAGTGCGCGGGTCACCCGGGAGAAGACGACGTCACCCTGATCGTGTTGCTGCCCGCCACCTGCGATGCCGTGGATATCCCGGTGATTGCATCCGGCGGAATGGCCGATGGCCGAAGCCTGGTTGCTGCGCTGTCGCTGGGCGCCGAAGGCGTCAATATGGGCACCCGCTTTCTCGCCACCAAAGAGGCGAAGATCCACGAAAACGTCAAACAGGCGATTGTCGACCAGACCGAGCGGGACACCGTGCTCATCAACCGTACGCTGCGCAATACCGCCCGCGTATCGAAGAACGATGTCTCACAAGAAGTTGTGGATATTCAGAGAGATACGTCGAAAACCTTTGACGATGTAAAAGAATTGGTTGCCGGTGTACGCGGCCGCGCCAACGTTCTCGAAGGCGGCGACATCAACGGCGGCATCTGGACCGTAGGCCAGAGCCAGGGCCTGGTGCGCGACATACCCACCTGCGAAGAAGTGGTAGACCGCATCGTCAAGCAGGCCGAAGAGATCATCCAGAGCCGTCTCGACCGCATGGCAGGCTGATCGCACCTTAGCCGAGCGGCACCCCGTGCATGACTTGTGCGGGGTGCCCCGCTACCATCTGCGCCACCTTTGCAACCAGGCGCAAGCGTGACCACCGGCGTACTGCTCATCAATCTCGGATCTCCGGCTTCCCCTTCCACAGCTGACGTTCGCAGGTACCTCAACGAGTTCCTCATGGACCGGCGCGTGCTCGACGTGCCCTGGCCGGTCCGTCGGCTGATCGTTTCTGCTTTCATCCTGCCCACCCGGCCGAAGCAGAGCGCAGAGGCCTACGCAAAGATCTGGCGCGAAGAAGGCTCACCGCTGCTCTACCATTCACGCGGACTAGCCGATGCGCTCGAAAACGCGCTCGAGCAGCCGGTAGCACTGGCCATGCGTTACGGCTCACCGAGCGTCGCAGATGGATTCGAGGCGTTGGAGGCCCGCGGTGTCACCCGCTGCATCGTCGCGCCTCTGTACCCCCACTATGCAGACTCCACCACCACCACCAGCTTCGAGGCAGCTGAAAGTTGCGCACCGGAGTCCATGGAAATCGTCCGTCTCGCGCCGTTCTATGCAGACCCTGGATACATCCAGGCCCTGGCGGACGTAACCCGTGCCGCGCTGCCGGAACACTGCGACTACCTGCTCATGAGCTACCACGGCCTGCCGGAGCGCCATCTGACCAAAGCCGATCCCACCGGCAACCACTGCCTGCAGTCTGCCGACTGCTGCGAGCGGGCTTCAGCCGCACACGCCACCTGCTACCGCCACCAGAGCCGGGTGACTTCGCGCCTACTGGCCGAGGCGCTGGGCCTGGATGACAGCCAGTACGGTGTGAGCTATCAGTCGCGCCTGGGCCGCCTGCCCTGGCTGACGCCGTACACCGACGCGACGCTGGTCGAGCTGGCAGAGCACGGCGTAAAGCATCTGGCGGTGGTTTGCCCGGCCTTCGTCGCTGACAATCTGGAAACACTCGAAGAGATCGGTCTGGCGGGGAAAGAGGCCTTTCTGGCAGCGGGCGGTGAATCGTTCACGCTGGTGCCGTGCCTGAACGAGGACGAAAGATGGGTCGACGCGCTTGGCTTGCTGCTCAAGCGCGCCGACCTGGCGGTTACGGGATAAGTCGCACCGGCATACGTGCGTAGCCGTTTACGAAATTGGACTCCACCCGTTCAACGTCACCGACAATTTCGATGCGTTGCCAGCGCTTCATGATTTCCTGCCAGAGCACGCGCATCTGCAGCTCTGCCAGCCGCAGGCCCAGGCAGCGATGCAGGCCGAAGCCGAAGGAAATCGTCGAGCGCGCGTTGGCCCGCTCGATATCCAGCGCGTCGGCATTCTCGAACACGTCTTCATCCCGGTTGCCCGAGTAGTACCACATCACCACTTTGTCGCCTTTCCTGATGGGTTGCGCGCCGATGTTGGTATCGACCGTCGCGGTGCGGCGCATGTGCGCAAGCGGTGTCTGCCAGCGCACGATCTCGGAGATGGCGTTGTCCAGCAGTTCCGGGCGCGCACGTAGTTTTTCCAGCTGATCAGGGTACTGATTGAACGCATTGACGCTGCCGCTCATGGTGTTGCGGGTGGTGTCGTTGCCGCCGACGATGAGTAGCATGAGGTTGCCTAGAAAGTGGGAGTCCGGCTGATCGGCCGTCGCCGCATCCTGAGCCAGCATGGTGACCAGATCGAAGTTGGCCGGCCCGTCCCTGCGCTCTTCCTTCAGCCGTTTGAAGTACGTCAGGCACTCCATGAGTTCGGAGATGCGTTGCTCCTGGCTGCCGACGATGGGTGAATCCGCTTCCGCCGTGGTGACATCCGACCAGCGCGTCAGCTTGCGTCGGTCTTCGAAGGGGAAATCGAACAGCGTGGCCAGCATCATGGTGGTGAGTTCGATGGAGACGTTATCCACCCAGTCGAACGTCTCGCCGACGGGCAGCGAGTCGAGCAGCGTCCGGGTGCGTGTTCTGATGAGCCCTTCGAAGTTGGCCAGGCTCGCCGGCGCAACAATTTTACTCACGGCTTTGCGCTGGGGCCCATGCTCAGGTGGGTCCATGGTGATGAAGCTCTTCACGAAGAAGTCGCTGTCGGCGTCTTTGACGATGCCATCATCGATCATGATGCCGCCATGAATCGCGTCGGACGAAAACTGCTCGTGGTTCTTGTCCACCGCCATGATGTCCTTGTAGCGGGTCACCGACCAGAACGGGCCGTAGGGGCTGTCCGGACAGTAGTGCACGGGCTGCTCGGCACGCATCTGTTTGAAATACGGCAGTATGCGCTCTTCGCTGAACAGTTTCGGATCTGCCGGGTTGAAATTCGCCAGCTCAGAATCCCCGGTTACTGATATCGACTCACTCATCGTTCGTTTCCCCTTCTGATGAAAAGCTGCCGCTCAGGACAGCCTGCCAAGGGCTTCTTCGCGAATACCCTTCTTGAAAATCTTGCCGCTGGCGGTGCGCGGCAGCTCGTCGCGGGTTACCCATATGTGCGTGGGTACCTTGAAGCGTGCCAGCCGGTCTCCGACGTGCGATTGGATGTCTCCACCGGTGAGGATCGCGCCGGGCGCTGCCCGCACCACAGCTGCCACCACCTCGCCCAGACGTTCGTCCGGCAGGCCGAAAACAGCGCACTCCGTGACTTTCGGATGGTCGTAGATCACCGCTTCCACTTCCTGGCAGCCGATATTCTCACCGCCGCGGATGATCATGTCCTTTTCACGGTCGGTAATGAAGATGAAGCCCTCTTCGTCGATGTGGCCGATGTCGCCGGTGTGTATCCAGCCATCGACGATGGTCTTGGCGGTGTCCGCAGGACGGTTCCAATAACCCGTAAAATTCATCGGCCCCTTGATGCAGATCTCACCGGTCTCATTGGTGCCGAGCTCGTTGCCGTCGGTATCCACGACCCGCACAGATACCAGCGGTCGCAGCGGCCGTCCGCAGCTTTTCGGCTTGGCCTGAAGGTGCACACCCGCGTTGGAAGCCGTCAGACCGTTGGTTTCGGTCATGGCGTAGGCCGCGCTGGCGCGGGCCTGGTTCTCCGTTCGCTTGGCGATGCGGCTGGAATGTTCGGGCGTCATCGCCGCACCGCCCCCGCCGATGCTGCGCAGGCTCGAAAGGTCGTACTGCTCGTAGTTCGGCGAATTGACGAGCTCGTAGGCCATGGTCGGCACGCCGGAGAAGTGCGTCACCCGCTCACGTTCGATGAGCGCCAGCGCCTTCTCTGCGTCCCACTTGAACATGCCGACCACCTTGCGGCCGTTGCGGAAAGACGGTAACAACTGGCCGTTGAGCCCGGTGACGTGGAACAGCGGTACGGTGAGGATCATGCAGGGCTGACGCTCTGGCGGCCGCTGGCGTCTGCCTACCTCCGCTCGGGCGATAGCTGCTGCGGCCTCCCACCCCATGAGCGAGTGAATGATGGCTCGATGAGAAGACACCACACCTTTCGGATGGGATGTGGAGCCCGACGTATACAGAATGGTGGCCGCATCGTCCGGATCGATCTCCGGCACGTGCATAACGCCATTGCCGGAACGGATGAAGCTTTCCCACGAGCGCACACCGCGCCCAGCCGCATGCTGGGTGCGCACGCTGATGACGTTGAGGTTCTTCGAATCCAGATACGGAGACAGCGCTTCGAGGCGCTCCCGGTCGACAAAAATGGTGTTCAGACCGCTGTCGTCGATGCCGTAGACCATCTCCTCACCGGTCCACCAGGCATTCATCGCAACCGCAATGCCGCCCATGGAGGTGATGCCCATGAACGCCATGACCCATTCCGGGTAGTTACGCATGGCGATACCCACGCGATCGCCCGGCCTGACCCCCAGCGTATGCAGACCCGCCATGACCCGCTCTGCCGTGCGCCATGCTTCAGCAAAGGTATAGCGCTCATCCTCATAGACGTAGAAAGTTTCGGCCGCGTGTTCCAGCGCCCCCTGAAAAAGTTCCCGAAGATGCCAGGGGGCATTTCTGAAGGTCGGCAGCGGTACGCCACGAATATTGCGCTCGACGATCTCGAACGGTCCGCCCGGACCGAGAATTTCATCGACGGACGGTTCGCTCATCTGGCTGCTCAAGATTGCTCCCCAACAATCGTTCTGCCCTGAGTGTGCACGCAGCGCCGCCTGCTGGCAAACCGCCCGCCGACTGGTCAGACCTGGTCGGCGTGCTTGCTGACCAGCCGGTAGAAGTTCTGCACCAGCACCCGGGAGAACATGGACTTGCGCGCAACGAAACGAACGGGCCGGTTCAGACCCTGGTCGGCAAGATGGATCATCTGATCATCCCGAACCCCCAGAGTCTTCGCGACACCTGCCGGCACCAGGCCATGCCCGAAGCCCGCCAGCGCCATCTGCGCCACCGAGAAGAACGATTCGAGCGACGCCTCACGATGCAGCCTGAGGCGCCGCATATCGTCCTCAATGGAACGCCAGGCACCGGAGCGCGACTCGATGGTGATGACCGACAGCGGCTCACCGACGGTGTAGCGAATAGCCTGCAGGGCGCTGGGGATGATGACCATGGGCTCAAGGCGGATGACCTCGCTCTGCAGATCCGTCTCCGCATCGTGGCTCCCCGTGCAGATGCCGACCATGTACTCCCCGGAACGAAGCCGGTCCAGCACCACCGGCGAGCGCTGCGCATGAAACTCGAATTCCACCTCGGGCATCTCTTCGGCAACACAGGCGAAGAGGCGGGGCCCCCAGCTCGCGAGAATCGCCTCCGAAACCCCCAGAATGATCTTTCCTTTACGCAGGGCATTGTCTTCGAGGAAGACGCTGCGCAGCTCCGACATGAGCGGGGTCACCCGCTCCACCAGCCGCGTGCCGTGGTGGGTGAGCACAACCCGCCGCCCCTGCCGCTCGATGAGCTGGCGATCGTAGTACTGCTCCAGGGCTGCAATGCGTTTGCTCACGGCTGATTGCGAGATTTTCAGCACGGTCGCCGTCTCCATCATGGTGCCGGCCTTTGAGAGCGTGATGAGGGTTTCCAGGTTATCGAGCAAGACTATTCCATCTGGGCATGATTACCATTCCAAGCATTCTCTTTTTTCGCAAAGCGCACGTCCAGCAGAATTCACTGGTGCTCTATCCATTCCTCGTTATCTGCGTCTTTGCCACCGCGATACTCTCCGGCGTGCTGGGCATGGCCGGCGGCATGATTCTCATGGCGGTCCTCGCCAGCACGCTGGGGGTCGCGTCGGCGATGATGCTGCACGGCGCGGTGCAGCTCACTTCGAACGGCTCGCGCGCCTGGTTTCTGCGGCGGCACATCGTCTGGCGCCTGTTCGTACCGTACGCCATGGGCACGGGGGGCGCTCTGGCACTGTTCACTTCGCTGCTGTTCGTGCCCGACGCCGGGCTCGTGCTGATTCTGGTGGGTGCGTTTCCGATACTCGCACGCCTGAGCCGACGACTGCATGGGCTCGACGTCACCCGGCCGCTCACCGCCGTCATCTGCGGCTTCGTCGTCACCGCAGCGCAACTGCTCGCAGGTGCGTCCGGCCCCCTGCTCGATCTCTTCTACATCGCGTCACCGCTTTCACGACATGCCATCGTTGCCAACAAGGCTGTCACGCAGGCGTTTGGCCATGCCATCAAGCTGGTCTACTACGGTCTGATCATCGGCGCGGGCGATGCTTTGCCTGGCTGGCTCTACGCCATCTGCATGTGCGCCGCGGTCGTCGGCACGCGCATCGGCACCCGCCTGCTGGACCGCCTGAATGAAGAAACATTCAGGCGATGGAGCAGCCGGATCATCCTCGCCATAGCTACTGTCTGCATCGCAAGAGGCCTATGGACGCTGCTCTGAACGAACTATTTTTTCTTTACCCTGCAACCAAACTGAGCATTCGTTGCATCCAGTAACAGACAACGCAACAAGCAAGAGCTGAAACATGGATCAAAACATGGAATACCTCGTACCCATCGTCCTGTTCATCACCATCGGCAGCATCGTCAGCCTGGTGTTCTACTTCCGGTTCCGCACGCGCAGAGAGCTGCAGCACACCATCCGCCTCTATATCGAGAAAGGCGCCGATATGACGCCGGAGCTGATGACCACGCTGACGGAAGCCATTGAGACCCGCCCCAACGATCTCCGTCGCGGCATTATTTCGCTGGCCATCGGCGTCGCGTTCCTGACCTTCGGCATGCTGCTCGGCGAGCCCGATGCGCGCAGACCTCTGACCGCCCTGTCGGCATTCCCCATACTCATCGGCATCGCGTACACGGGCTTGTGGTTTTTCACCGCCAGACGTGACTGAACCGTGCTATCGGACGAAACGCTCGCCATGCAGGGGGCAAAGCTGGCAGACGCTGACGCTTTCGCCGAGCTGATGCGGCGGCACCGCAAGCGGGTGTGGTTGCTGCTCACCCGCTACGCCCGCGACCCGGCGCTTGCGGAAGACCTTACCCAGGAGACCTTCGTTCGCGCCTGGCGCAAGATCGGTTCGTATACAGGTGGCGGTCGGTTCGTTTCATGGCTCTCGAGCATCGCCTACCGGGAATTTCTCATGCACGCTCGCAAACGAAAGGAAGAAGCGCTTCCCGAGGGCCATGAACCCATTATCGATGACGAACTGTCGGCCGCACCGGAGCTTTCGCGCCTACTCGCCCTGGTGAGCGAAGAGGAGGCCATACTTCTGACGCTGAGCTACGCATGGGAACTGTCGCACCGGGAAATCGGCGAGGTGACCGGGCAGTCCACGGGTACGGTAAAATCAAAAATCCACCGCGCCAAAGGCAAGATACGCGATCGCCTGGCGCTAACGGGAGCCGCATGATGAATGACCCAATCGACGATCTGTTGACCGGCAGTTTCGGCGAAGCCCTGCGGCAGGCACCAGATCTGACGCAGCAGGTGGATGCCGCCATGCGCCGCATCCGACGCCGTGAGCGTCTGCGTCTGCTGACATTCGGCATTGCGACGATCGTCGCCTCGGCTATCGTCGCGCTCAATCTGGCTGAGCTGGCCAATCTGGTCGTGCCGGCGATGGATACTACGATTTCGTCTCCAGGGCTTGCGGCAATGGTGCTGATCGCCGGTGCAGGCACTTGGTTTGCCTTGATGCTCGACAGCGCCTGATACAGAAGCCTTACAACCCTTACGAACGGCACACACCGCCTTGTGACGGGCCCGCCTAAACTGACGTTTTCGCGGACCCAAGAACGCAGAGCCCAAGAACGTCAAACAATGCCCTTCAACGCTTTCATGAACCCACTCCTCAAAGGGGGCCGCCTGCCAGCGCTCGACGGTCTGAGAGCGATCGCCGTACTGCTCGTCATTCTGAGCCATACGCTAGAGATCGATACCGGCCGGCTTGGCGTCAACCTGTTCTTCGCGCTTTCCGGCTTTCTGATCACCTGGCTGCTGATCCTGGAGCACCGTTCTCACGACACGATCTCTCTGAGCGCCTTCGCCATGCGCCGGGTGCTGAGAATTTTCCCGGCCTACTATGCCTACCTGCTGCTTATTTTCTGCATCGAGACCTTGCAGGGCACATCGAACCTGACCGCCACCATCGGCCCCGCGCTGCTGTACGTGCAGAACTACTTCGTCGCCCTGACACCCTACGACCTGCCGGAGATCCAGCATGTATGGTCGCTGTGCGTGGAGGAACAGTTCTACCTGATCTGGCCCGTGGTTTTCCTGCTCAGTATGCGCAGCGGCATCGACCGGGCGATACGACTCGTTGTGCACACCATCATCATCGTGCTGTTGTGGCGCTCCTTTGCCTGGCTCGTGCTCGACCTGGAAGACCGTTACATCTATCGCGCTTTCGACACACGCATCGACAGTATTCTGGTTGGCTGCCTGCTCGCGCTCATGACAATGCACGAGCAGTGGCGCCAGCACCTCGACCGGATCACCGCCAGTGCCATGGTCGTGCCGGCAATCGCCCTGACCCTGTCGTTATCCATCTATCTGACGGCAACCTTCCCAGACTACGGCTACACCCTGGGCTTCACCCTCGACGGCATCCTGCTGGCAGTGGGTCTGCTTGCCTGTATGCGGCACAGCAAGCGCGTCTACCTGGGCTGGCTCGACAGCCGCCCTCTGATTTTCATCGGCGCGATTTCCTACCCTGCCTATCTGTACCACGAGCTGGGTGAGTCCTTCGCAAGCAAGGCCATGAATCTGGCCGGTCTATCCAGCATGACGCTGCTCACCATCACGACGCTGATCGTAACGTTTGTACTGGCCTACGGATCCTACCGCCTGCTGGAGCAACCCATTCTGCAGCTACGCCATCGGTTTACGCGGCCGACACAAAACCCTACTGTTCGCCCACAAACTGAAAGCTGACCGCGTTCACCCAGAAAAGACTTATAGGAGCCCCGATGGCCTTTCTCACGCAGACCCGCCACGACCACGTACTCGTACTGACCATGTCGAGTCCCGACACGCGAAACGCATTGACGGGGCCGGACCAGTTCGAAGACTTCGAGAACACCTGCAGAGCGATCAACAACGATAAGTCCGTTCGCGCGGTGGTGCTCACCGGCGAAGGTTCGGCTTTCTGCGCCGGCGGCAACGTCAAGGATATGCGCGACCGTCAGGGGCTCTTCGCCGGCGACCCTTTCGACCAGGCGGACGCGTACAGAGATGGTATTCAGCGCATCCCTCGCGCGGTGCACAGCCTGAACGTGCCGATCATCGCGGCCGTAAACGGCCCGGCCGTCGGCGCCGGCTGCGACCTCGCCACCATGTGCGATATCCGCATTGCCAGCAGCAAAGCGATGTTCGCGGAGAGTTTCGTGAAGCTCGGCATCATTCCCGGTGACGGCGGCGCCTGGTTCCTGCCGCGCGCAGTGGGCTACTCGAATGCCTGCCTGATGGCCTTTGGCGGCGACCCCGTAAAAGCAGAAGCGGCGTTGCAGATGGGGCTTGTTTCCATGGTCGTCGATCCGGAGGAACTGATGGACCGAGCGATCAGTATTGCGCAGGGCATCGCGTCAAACCCTCCCCACGCAGTGCGCCTGACAAAACAGCTCATGCGCGCCAGCGAAAAGTCGAGCCTCGACGAACTTCTGGATATGTCGGCAGCCTTTCAGGCCGTGTGCCATGCCGAGCCTGACCACGCCGAGGCCGTGGCGGCATTTTTCGAGAAACGACCGGGCAACTACCGAAGCAGCTAGCGTCCTGTGAAAATTCCTGCGAGGTTCTCACGAACCTCGCGGTTCCAGCCCTCGGCAAACTTCAGCGCTTCGGCACCGGCATCGATCTGCTTCTGCTCATCGGTGAGCAACGTCACCAGCGCCTCGGCAAAATCCGCCGCGTCGTCCGCGACCACACAGCCTCTGCCGATCGAAGCTTCGAGGCCCGCGGCACCGACCGCCGTCGTGACCACAGGCCGGGCCATACCCAGCGCTTCGATGGTTTTGATCTTGAGTCCCGTACCGAAAAGCATGGGATTGATCACAACAGACGCTTTCTCATAAGCAGCGGCA